>CAZZKI010000356.1:0-1032 GCA_964654785.1 uncultured Solirubrobacteraceae bacterium | reverse complement strand
TGCGCTCCCCCCAGAAGCCAGAGATCATTTGCGCCCCAGGTAACGCGGGCATCGCCGCTGATGCCGAGGTAGTGAACATCAAGGCTGACGACGTTGCCGCACTCGTCGGCCTCGCACAGGAGCGCGAAGTGGACCTTGTAGTTGCAGGCCCTGAAGCTCCGCTTGTCGCCGGCCTCGTTGACGCTTGCCGTGAAGCTGGCATCCCATGCTTTGGGCCAGTGCAAGAGGCAGCGCGACTTGAAGGGTCAAAGGCCCATAGCAAGGAAGTGATGATCGCTTCTGGCGTTCCGACTGCGGCTTACGCAGAAGTCACCAGCGTTGAGGACGGACTTGAAGCAATCACCGGCTACCCGACAGTCATCAAGTTCGACGGTCTTGCAGCCGGCAAAGGCGTGGTGATCGCAGAGAACGAAACCCAAGCTCGCGGCGCTCTAACCGACTTCCTTGTTGACCGGATCCACGGCGAAGGGCCAGTTGTCGTTGAAGAGTTCCTTGACGGCGATGAGCTCTCGCTGCTTGCGATCTGCGATGGCGACAGGGCAATTCCACTCGCCCCAGCGCGCGACTTCAAACGCATCGGTGACGGTGACTCCGGGCCTAACACTGGTGGCATGGGTGCCTTCACTCCAGTTCCCGGGTTTGGGCTCGCAGAGGCAGAGCAACTCGTCAAGACAGTTCACCAGCCTGTCTTGGAGGAGCTTAAGCGCCGCGGCACTCCATTCCACGGGATCCTCTACGCCGGCCTGATGATCGGTGACGACCTTGAATCCACAAAGGTCCTTGAGTTCAACGTGCGCTTTGGAGACCCTGAGACTCAGGCCGTCCTGCCGCGACTGAAATCAGACCTCTACGAACTGATGCTCAAGTCCACGCAGCAAGGTGGGCTTGAAGGCGTTGAACTTGACTGGGATCCGCGCACTGCTGTTGCGGTAGTCCTCGCCTCAGATGGCTACCCCGAATCATCAAGTTCGGGTGATGTGATCACTGGCCTTGACGACCTTCCCGAAGGAGTGGAAGCGATCCACGCTGGCA
>CAZZKI010000355.1:0-1055 GCA_964654785.1 uncultured Solirubrobacteraceae bacterium | reverse complement strand
CGTCAACCAAGCTCGGGAACTGGCGGCTGCTGGACACGGTCCTCTATGTGACCCTTGAGCCGTGTGCGATGTGCGCTGGCGCGATCGTCTTGAGTCGTGTGCCACGAGTCGTATTCGCAACGACCGACCCAAAGGCAGGGGCTGCGGGCTCAGTCTTTGACGTTCTCGCCGAACCGAAGCTCAACCACCGGCCCGAGGTCCAGAACGGGCTGTTCGCCGAAGAGGCAGCAACCCAACTTCGCGAATACTTCGCGGCAAGGAGGTAACGGCGTGACCACCTACACCTGTGATGTTGCAGTGATCGGCGGGGGGCTTGCTGGGCTCACTGCCGCCCGCGAAATCGAGCGGGCAGGGCGAAGCGCGATCGTTATTGAGGCTCGTGACCGAGTTGGAGGGAGAACCCTGAACCACCAACTGGAAGGCACCGAGCATGTCGTTGAGGTCGGTGGCCAGTGGGTCGGCCCGACTCAGACTCACGCGCTCGCTTTGATCAAAGAGCTCGGGCTCGAACTTCACCCAACTCACTCCGAAGGTCACAACCTTGTCGATTGGAATGGCAGGCCAGTCAAGTACAAGGGCTCCATTCCGAGGATCAACCCGGCGATCCTCGCTGACATCGGGCAAGCCCAGTTGAGGCTTGAGCGCCTTGCCAAGAAGGTCAACCCGGAACGCCCATGGGAGACCAAGAACGCTGTCCGTTGGGACTCAAAGACATTTGACTCATGGATCCGGGCAAACACTGTTACTGCTGGGGCACGCACACTGCTCGAGATTGCAACTGAGGCCGTCTGGGCTGCCGAGCCCGCTGACCTGTCGCTGCTCCATGTTCTCTTCTACACAGCATCAGCGGGCTCATTCGAAAACCTGATCGGCACCGAAGGTGGGGCACAGCAGGACAGGGTGGTGGGGGGAAGCCAGCTGATCTCACTGCGACTCGCAGAACAGCTGTCAGGGGAGATCATCCTGTCGGCACCAGTTCGCAAGGTTGAGCACGGGGGCGGCGGGGTGACAGTCCACGCGGACGGAGCTCATGTCCAAGCCGCAAGCGTGATCTG
>CAZZKI010000354.1:0-1068 GCA_964654785.1 uncultured Solirubrobacteraceae bacterium | reverse complement strand
ATCATGCTGCCGTGGAAGTCGTAGAAGGCCTCAACATCCTTGGTTACGCGCTCGTTGCCCTTGTAAGCCTCAGGGATCATCATCATCGCCGCGTGTGGAAGTGAGCGGCCTGAGTGAACGAGAAGCTCGAAGACGTTGTCCAGAGAGGCTGAGTCGCTTCCCCCTGGGCGCACTGCTGGAAGAACCTTGGAGATGTCGTCACCGAACAGGGCGCTCTCCATCTGGCTCTCGCGGGCACGCATCCAGTTGACGTTGCCGCGGAGCGTGTTGATTTCACCGTTGTGGGCGATCATTCGGTACGGGTGAGCAAGCTCCCATGACGGGAATGTGTTGGTCGAGAAGCGCGAGTGAACGACAGCCAGCTTCGTCTCCATCATCGGATCGCGCAGGTCAGGGAAGTAACCCGGGAGCTGCGGTGAAGTGAGCATTCCCTTGTAAACGAGAGTCCGCGAGGAAAGGCTTGCAATGGCAAGGTCCTCACCTGCCTCCTTCTCAATCAAGCGGCGAATTACGTAGAGGCGGCGCTCAAACTCATCTTGGTCGCCGATGTCTGCTGCAGCCCCAACAAGAACTTGGCGGACGGTTGGGGCTGAAGCGAGCGCAGTCTCACCGCAGTGGCGCCTGTCAACGGGGACAGTCCTCCATCCGAGAACTGCCTGACCCTCGTCGCCGATCACTCGCTCAACGAGTTGCTCAAGCTCTGTGCGGCGCTTCTCGTCCCGTGGCAGGAAGAGTTGGCCAACTGCGTAGCTTCCAAGCTCAGGAAGGACAGCGTCGAAGGCTGAACGGAGGAACTTGTCAGGAGTTTGGATCAGGATGCCAGCGCCGTCACCAGTGTCTGGGTCGGCTCCAGCAGCACCACGATGCTCAAGGTTTGCGAGGGCAACAAGGGCACGCTCAACCACGCCATGGCTTGGCGGGCCGACAAGCTGCGCGACGAATGCGACGCCACAGGCGTCGTGTTCGTAACTTGGGTCGTAGAGCCCGGCCCGGCCGGGTCGCGTCGTGGGTTCCATCTTTCCTACTGGTGGTCGTCCGGCGCGTCGGCGCGGGTTTTAATAGCGGCAG
>CAZZKI010000353.1:0-1072 GCA_964654785.1 uncultured Solirubrobacteraceae bacterium | reverse complement strand
GAGAGATTCAGACTGGCGAGTGGGAAGCAGTGCGCCCGCCCAAGCAGGACGCTTAACTTCTAAACAGAGCGTCGGTCCAGATCGCGAACAGAGCTTCGAAAAGGGCTTCTGAAGTCTTGGGGTCATTTGCGACGGGTTGAAGAGCGACTCGCCCAGTCATTACGACCAAGCACAGCGCCGTCATGTAGGAGTCAGGTCCGTCAGTGATTCCTTGAGCCGCTTGGATCTCGTCAATTCTTTTCTTCGTCGGCTCTACGAAGCTGATGACGAGTCCCTTCCAGAACTCGGCGATCTCATCATCGAACGCTGATCCGTCCATGAGCGCTCTAGTTACAGGTGAGTAATCTCGAGTGACGTCATAGAAGCGCCGCATCTGTTCACGCACGCCGTCCTTGGAGTCGTCACCGACTAGCCAATGGCTTGCGATACCACCTGCAACATTGTCAACGAACTCTTTGCCTATGCGGATCAGCACCGCATTTCGGTCCGAGTAGTAAACGTAAAAGAGGGTTCGTTTGATTCCAGCCGCAGCAGCGATCTTCTCAACTGTGATGTCGCGCCAGGGGATGCCGTCGCTGAGCAAACCCTTTAGGGCCTCAGCGATCCGCTGTTCGGCTTCAGCGCGGCGCGATTCGTTTGTAGTCGAAAGATTTTCCAAGACCGGGCAAGACTACTCACTAAATCCCCGAAACGCCTTAACTGATGTTCATACGGCCTGGGCTCAGCCGGGCAAGAACCCTTCGCGAGTATCGTTGGATTATGGACTCGCACTCTGAGACGATTGATCTGGCCATCACCGGAATGACCTGCGCGGGATGTGCAACCAAGGTTGAGAAGGCACTCGTTGGGATCGAAGGTGTAACTGCAACAGTCAACGCCATGACCGATTCGGCAAGGGTCAACTACGACCCACAATCGGTTGAACTGGCTGACTTGGTAGCCGCGGTGCAAGGCGTTGGGTACACCGCTTCTCCCGCCGCCTCAACAAACGCGCTTCACGACCACCACGGCCACGCCTCCCACAGCGAGGACCATGCGGCGCACGGGATGGCTTCTGGCGATGGCCTTGGGC
>CAZZKI010000352.1:0-1092 GCA_964654785.1 uncultured Solirubrobacteraceae bacterium | reverse complement strand
CCCATGCTGCGGTTGAGGTCGCCGAGCACTTCCGCACCAACAGCGTCGTTACCACCTGGAAGCTCGCCACCTGGCTCAATGCCAAGCACTGCGAGTTCCTCCTCGGAGAGTCCCCCTGCGCCGTAGGCGGCAGGAAGCGGCTCGGTTGGGGTGATCTCAACGCGACGGTAGTGGTTGAGGCCAGTTGCTGCCGGGATCAGCTTGCCGATGATCACGTTCTCCTTGAGGCCCATGAGGCGGTCGCGACGGCCCTCGAGGGCTGCGTCGGTGAGCACCTTTGTGGTCTCCTGGAACGAAGCGGCTGACAGGAATGAGTCGGTGTTAAGCGACGCCTTCGTAATGCCGAGGATGATCTCCTCGTACTGCGGCTGCTCGCCCTTCTCCTTCTTGATCCGGTCAACTTCGGCCTGGAACTCAGTGCGGTCAACGTACTGACCTGGCAGGTACGGAGCGTCCCCGCGCTGGTCAATGCGGACCTTCTTGAGCATCTGGCGAACGATCAACTCGATGTGACGGTTGTCGATCTCTACACCCTGTGCCTTGTAGACGCGCTGGACCTCATCAACGAGGTAGAGCGCTGTCTCTACGCGGCCGCGCAGCTCAAGCAGCTCAGCTGGGTAGAGCGAGCCCTCGTTCAGCTGAGTACCAGCAACGACTGAGTCGCCGTCCTCAACGAAGAGGCGCGTACGGAGTGGGAACTCGTAGCGGTTGTCCTTGTCCTCCGGGTCCGGCTTTGAGCCGTCATACACCTGGACGATGAGGTTCTTCTCGCCACGCTCGACTGAAACCTTGCCGTCAATCTTGGCGATGCTCGCAACGCCCTTCGGCTTACGTGCCTCGAAGAGCTCAACGACACGCGGAAGACCATGCGTGATGTCCGCGCCGGCAACGCCGCCGGTGTGGAACGTACGCATGGTCAGCTGGGTGCCTGGCTCGCCAATTGACTGAGCAGCGATGATGCCAACAGCGTCGCCGATCTCGGCGATCGCGCCCGATGCTGGTGAGCGGCCGTAGCAAGCACGGCATACGCCAACCTCTGCGCGGCAGTTGAGGACTGAGCGGACGCCAATGGTTGCGCCCTCTTCCTCGCCG
>CAZZKI010000351.1:0-1096 GCA_964654785.1 uncultured Solirubrobacteraceae bacterium | reverse complement strand
AAGCATGGGCGATGAGGATACCGCCGACGCTCGCCGCGCTGCCCTTGGCCCATACCGCCTTGACGACGCACTCCTCGATAAGGCTGCCGACGGAGCGATCGCACTT
The DNA here is from genome assembly GCA_964654785.1 of uncultured Solirubrobacteraceae bacterium. GTDB lineage: Bacteria > Actinomycetota > Thermoleophilia > Solirubrobacterales > Solirubrobacteraceae > WLNJ01. The sequence continues at coordinate 990 of CAZZKI010000351.1, read as the reverse complement.
CACTGCCTCCCAGCCCACCCCGGTGAGGAGATCACGCCCGAAGTTCTGTACGGTGAGCGCCAGCGCATCTGGGACCAAGCGGAGAATCGCCGTCACGCCCAGAAGGCGATGCTTGAGCTTCTTGTTGGCTAGCTACCGCTTGAATTGACGCCTCCGGGTGGAAATACCACCTCAAATGCAGTAACAATCCGCACATGAAGTACCGCGGTTTTGTCAGTTTCGCCGCAGGCGCACTCCTGCTGGCAGCCTCGCCTGCGCTTGCAGTGACTCAGAGAGCCAGCGATCCCCCGAAGGTCAAGATCGTCATCAACCAGTCATTGACGACTGCCTCGCAGCTGGTGCTTGACGTCTCGCTCCCAGGGAAGACCTATACCCGACTCGTTTCTTACAAGGCTCCTGATGGCAAGACCTACTACAAGGTTGCAATGCCGGGCCTGACTACTTCGTTTGACCCAACAAAGTCAGTCACAGCTGGCCTCGGGCGCCCGGGCATCCCAGCCTTGTCAATTCCCTTCGCGATTCCGGAGAAGGCAGTTGGCGCGGCTGGAGGCAACTCCGGCTACTCAGATGTCACCACTGAGATCCTCAGCGCTTCGTTCAACGACCTCAAAGTCTCAAAGGACATCTTCCCTGCTTCAACTCAGCCTCTCGACGCCTCTGGCACCGCGAGCGTCGGCCTTGGCTATTACCTAGCGCACTGCCTCATCGCCGCATCGGATTCAAAAATCTCCTGTTGGGGCAAAGACGGACTCAGCATGACCGGTGCTCCGATCAGCTCCATCAACACCTATCTTGGTGAGAATCCGCTGGTCGTCAACAATGTCCTCAAGCCCGGGCATTGGCGTGACGTTGCGATGGGCTTCAACCCGAACAATGTCTATCGCCGCTCCTACGCCTGCGCAGTAGGTGAACCGGGCGCCAGCTACAACCCCACGTACGAGAACAACTACCTGTATTGCTTCGGGGACCGGGATGGTCTTTCGATGGACG
>CAZZKI010000350.1:0-1190 GCA_964654785.1 uncultured Solirubrobacteraceae bacterium | reverse complement strand
GTGCTGCCCAGATGGACGGCGCAATCCTTGTGGTCTCAGCTCCTGACGGTGCAATGCCACAGACCCGTGAGCACATTCTTCTTGCCCGCCAGGTTGGCGTGCCGAAGATCGTTGTCTTCCTCAACAAGGTCGACATGGTCGACGACGAGGAGCTCATCGAGCTCGTCGAAGAGGAGATCAAGGAAATGCTCTCCGAGTACGACTTCCCGGGCGAGGAGATTCCTTTCGTCCGCGGTTCAGCACTCAAGGCTCTCGAGGGCGACGCAGACTACGAGGCCAAGATCCTCGAGCTTGCAGCTGCTCTTGACGAGTACATCGACATCCCTGAGCGTGAGGTCGACAAGCCATTCCTGATGCCAGTTGAGGACGTCTTCTCAATCACCGGCCGCGGCACCGTCGCAACCGGTCGTATTGAGACCGGCAAGATCTCAACCGGTGACGAAGTCGAGATCGTCGGCATCACCGACACTCAGACGACCACCATCACTGGTGTCGAGATGTTCCGCAAGATCCTCGACGACGGCCAGGCTGGCGACAACGTTGGCTGCCTTCTTCGTGGCACCAAGCGTGAGGAGATCCAGCGCGGTCAGGTTCTCGCGCAGCCAGGGTCAATCACCCCTCACACCAAGTTCGAAGCTGAGGTCTACGTCCTGAAGAAGGAAGAAGGTGGACGTCACACCCCATTCTTCTCGGGCTACCGTCCTCAGTTCTACTTCCGTACGACCGACGTGACCGGCGTTGCAACCCTTCCGGGCGGCACCGAGATGGTCATGCCTGGCGACAACGTGAAGATGGAGATCGAGCTCATTCAGCCGATCGCCATGGACGAGCAGCTCCGCTTCGCTATCCGCGAGGGTGGACGTACTGTCGGCTCAGGAGTTGTAACCAAGATTATTGAGTAGTTAAAGGACTCAAGCGATTCGGGCGGACTCCGGTCCGCCCGACGCATGTTCGCCGCAGCATCTGAGGCGGGTGACCCAGAGCCGTTTACTGGGACCCGCCTTGCGGCGCGCAGAGACCACTTTTTAGAGAAACCTCACCCCAGAAACAGAGATAAACGTAAGAACCATGTCCACTACGGGCCAAAACAAGATCCGGATTCGCCTCAAGTCCTACGACCACGGGACTATTGAGACGGCTGCCAAGGAGATCGTTGAGACGGCTGAAGGAACCGGCGCCAAGGTGACCGG
>CAZZKI010000349.1:0-1235 GCA_964654785.1 uncultured Solirubrobacteraceae bacterium | reverse complement strand
TTGCGATGTTCATATCCGCAAGGTGCAGGCCCCAACTTGCTTCAGGCACAGCGTTAAGCGGCGTCTTCGATGTGCGGCTGGTGACCATCAAGACCTTCGCGCCATTGCTAGTCACGCATTGGCCTGAGTAGAGGTCAGGCAGTTGGATCCAGTGGCTTGTGATTCCCTTGGGCAGACCCATGCCAAGCAGGCCAATGCCAAGACCAATTGAGCTGCCAGGCGCGAATGGGGCGGATGGAACGATTGTCGTCAGGTTTCCGCTGCCACCCGCAAGGCTTGCAGGGTTGGTGCAGAGGACCTCTTGAGTTGACGCGTCGCCGGCAGGGTCCAGTCCGGTCGCAACGGCACGACCCCAGAATGAGTTGGTTGGGACTGTCTGGTTGAAGGTCGAGTAGCCGATTACGCACCGCGTCTGCGTGCTCTTCTTGCAGGCCGGGATGTTCTGGAAGTCGCCACCTCGGTCACTTCCCTTGGCAACCTTCACGTTGCCACCGATCAAGTGAGCGGCAACGATCTTCTTGCGAACTGTTGCCTTCGGGTCAATCTCAGCCTTGATCAGGCGGCGCAGCGTGAATGAGCCTTGCGAGTGGCCGATCAAGATCACGCCACGGCCCTTGTTGTAGTGGGCGAGGTAGTCATTCCAGGCGCTCTTCACGTCGTTGTAGGCCTGGTCAACCATCGGCTGGGTGATCTCGTTTTGGTGGTTGAGGCCGTAGAGGGTCATCTGCCTGTAGACGGGCGCATAGACCTTGCAGATCCGGTTGTATGGCGCAGCTTGGAAGAGAGCGATTGACCTCAGTTCAGGCGTAATGGCGAAGTTCGCGACCAATGTCTGCTGGTCACTGGTTGTCGGGTAGACGTAGAAGCAGTCAACCTTGGGCTTCGAGGGAACCGAGACGCTCGAAATGCTGCGCGAGTTGTTTGCGAGCACAGTCGACGTTGACTGCTTCGTTGCGCAGGGGTTTGATGCGGCCGACAGGGTCGGTGAGCAGAGCCAAGTCGTAGCGGCGGAAGCCGAGCTGGTTGACGCGCCGAGTGCAGCAGTCGCGGCGCAGGCTGCAAGGCTGAGGACAAGGATTCTTGATCGGTTCATGCCCCGAAGCCTAGGAGTTGCATAGGGGCTAGTCAAACCAGACGTGACGGCAGGTATGGATAGCGCTCGCTTGAGGGCTTCGTCGGTGGGTACGATCAGGGAATGTTGGTTCCTAACAGCCTTTTCCAAGCCGGCCGCATCG
>CAZZKI010000348.1:0-1288 GCA_964654785.1 uncultured Solirubrobacteraceae bacterium | reverse complement strand
GCTCCGTACAACAGCGCCCAAGCATCAGTGTTCTATGGCCTTACAGGTCTCCACGGTGCGCACGTGTTCATCGGTCTTACTCTGCTTCTGTTCACGACTATCCGCGCATTCAAGGGACACTTCACTCCCGAGGAGCACCGTGGCGTCGAGGTTCCAGGCATTTACTGGCACTTCGTCGACGTGATGTGGATCATCGTGTACCTCAGCGTCTACATCCTCTAGACAGTGCTCAACCCTTTTAGGTCTGAACCGGAGGCCTTCAGGTTTTTCAGTTATGTGCTGGCAGCCGCAGTGGTAATTGGAGTGGCTGTCCTCATCCTAAGAGCGCTCTAGAGGGCGCTGAGGGCCTCTGGAAGGGCTTCTCGGAGTGGTATTTGACCCAGTAGTGGTTTGTCTTATAGCTCTCGCAGCAGGGCTATACATACGCGCAACCGTGAGGCTAAAGCGACGCGGCTACAAGGTTCCCATGATCCAACAGTGCCTCTGGTGGATTGGGATGAGTCTCCTGACCTTCGGCTTCGTCGGACCTCCAGCAGCGATGGCCGATGAGTTGTTCTGGGCGCACATGGCCGAGCATCTCCTGATCGCTGACTTGGCTGTTCCATTCCTCCTTGCGGGTGTTAGGACGCCAGTCGGCCTCTTCATGCCGCCCAAGGACCTACTTGTTGCTGTCTTCCGGAACCGGGTCCTTCGGGCAGTGGGAGGCTTCGTAACGCGTCCGCTTGTGGCCTTGCCTCTGTCCGTCTTTGTGCTCTATTCCTGGCACCTGGCACCAGCTTTTAGCGGTGCTACGCGAGATCCTCTGATCCACGCCTTTCAACACCAGTCGTTCCTGCTTGCAAGCGTGATCTTCTGGTGGCCGGCAATCGAGCCCAACCGCAGGCCTTTGCCAGCTCCTCTTTGGAAGATCGGATACCTCCTCGCAGGGCGAATGGCGAGCATCTTGATGGGAGCTCTTTTCCTTGTCTCGAACCGAGCCTTTTACGGCGACCTCTACGCCTCCACGGAGAAAGCTCATGGCATCACTCCCCTTGCGGACCAGCAGATCGGGGCGAGCCTCATGATGATCACCGACGTCGTGATCATGATGACCATGCTGGGAGTGTTCTTCGCGCTGGCAGCGAACGAGAACGATCGGAAGGAACGAGCCGAAGCGGCTCAGCAGACAGCGTCTACTTGACGGTGAGGATGCCGACCATGCCCGCTTGGCGGTGGCCGGGAACACTGCAGTAGAACGTGTACTTGCCTGGCTTCACGTTCACGGAGATCTTGGAGGTGCCGCCGCCCT
>CAZZKI010000347.1:0-1357 GCA_964654785.1 uncultured Solirubrobacteraceae bacterium | reverse complement strand
CAAGCGGCGCACGATTGGCACTGACCTTCCCCAAGTTGACTAGGCCGGCATTGCGAATCTGCACGGCTGTGACTCAATCGAAGTGCGTACCCCCGGCGGGCTGGCGAAGGCACTTGCTATGGCTCAGGAACAGCGCGAGCGGCCGCTGGTTGTGCAGGTCACACTGGACAAGGGGTCCATCCCATTCGTTGGGGCAAACCTGATCCTGGCCGAGCTTGATGGAGTGCTCACAAAACTCCTGGGTGCCGCAGGCATCAGCAGCCTCGTAGCCGCCACCAAGGACTTCCCGGCTCTGCGGGCGAACCTCAGGGTCATCACAGGAGCTCTGCGCAAGTGAGCCGGCGCCCATCACTTTTCGGAAGGGTTGCCCCTAACGGGGCAGAGCGCGTTGTCTCCCGCCTTCACGGGCATGGAGTCAGCCTCGTTATTTCGCTTCCCGGTTCACAGGTGCTCCCAATGTGGGAGGCGATTGAGCGAACTGAGGGGATGACGCTGATCGTTCCTCGAACCGAGAGGTCTGGAGCATTCATTGGTGAGGGATATGGCCTTGCCAAGGGCCTGCCAGCAGTCGTGGCCAACACGTTGGGGCCTGGGGTAGCCAACGAGGCCGCGCCAATGGCTTCAGCTCTCCTTTCAGAGGCGCCGGTGATCTTCCTCGCACCAAGTCAGCCACCTAATAAGCGCAGGCGTTTGGACGAGGTCTTCCAAGGGCTGGACCACGCCTCCTACCTTGAAGGGGCAGCTCTTGAACAGGTCGCCTGCGACGACTCCCAAGACATTGAGGCTTCAGTGGACGCTGCCCTTTCGGCGGCGCTGGGTGACCCATCTGGTCCGGTCAGGCTAGACGTTTCGTTCCCCCTGCTTTTCTCGCGTTCGCCGAAGCGGACAACCGCACCAATGCGAAAGCTTCCGCCGAGGCCGCCCCTCGTAGGCAAGGGGGCAGAGGTTTTGCTCGCACTTGAGTCTTCAGGTACATCTACCGCTGAGGTACTCGCTGCAGCTGGCCTTGCTGAAGACCCAGCTGTAACGCCCGGCCTCGACGAACCTGGGTTTGGAGTTTCTTTCGCGCTTGGCTTGAGGTTGGGGCGGACTAGGGCGCCGGTCGTCCTCGCCACCGATCTGGAGGCGCTGCTTGGCCAGCTTGAAGCGTTGGTCGTTGCTCAGCACGCGGGTGTGCGAGTCACGCTTGGCACGCTTTCGAGCTCAAGCTCTGGTGAACAGGTTCATGAAGTCGCCGAGCAGCTTGGAGCGGCTTGGATGCCGATCGAGCCAGATACCTCGCCGGAAGCGGTTCGTTCCTCAGTGCTCGAGCGGCAGCGAAGCCTGACGATCCTCGTCAGTTAGACGAGGGCGCCAG
>CAZZKI010000346.1:0-1375 GCA_964654785.1 uncultured Solirubrobacteraceae bacterium | reverse complement strand
GGCGACGCAACCATGCTCGTCCACAAGGGTCGCGAGTACGAGCTTGCTGGCGCAGTGCCAGACCCGGCTGGTGCCGAGTCAGAGGAGTTCGAGGTTTTCCTCACCCTCCTCCAGAAGTCAATTGCTGAAGATGGTCAGCGTTACACCAAGATCGCCGAAGGCATCATGGGCGTGACGGAGGAGACCACCACCGGCGTCAACCGTCTCTACCAGCTGGCAGAGACCAACGATCTCCTCTTCCCGGCGATCAACGTCAACGACTCTGTAACCAAGAGCAAGTTCGACAACCTCTACGGCTGCCGCCACTCACTTGTTGACGGCATCAACCGTGCGGTTGACGTAATGCTCGCCGGCAAGACCTGCGTGGTCTTCGGCTTCGGTGACGTCGGTAAGGGCTCAGCTGAGTCACTCCGCGTTCAGGGTGCCAAGGTGATCATCACTGAGATCGACCCAATTTGCGCCCTCCAGGCAGCAATGCAGGGTTACGAGATCAACACTCTCGAGAACGTTGTTGAGACGGCTGACGTGTTCATCACGACTACCGGCAACAAGGACATCATCAGCGCTGACGACATGGCCCGCATGAAGGACAAGGCCATCGTCGGCAACATCGGCCACTTCGACAATGAGATCGACATGGCCGGCCTTGCAGCCGTACCTGGCATCGAGCGCCGCAACATCAAGCCACAGGTTGACGAGTGGGTATTCCCTGACGGTCACTCAGTGATCGTTCTTTCAGAGGGTCGCCTTCTCAACCTCGGTAACGCGACTGGTCACCCCAGCTTCGTGATGAGCGCTTCCTTCACCAACCAGGTGATTGCTCAGATCGAGCTGTACGGCAAGAACAGCGATTACGAGAAGCAGGTTTACGTCCTGCCGAAGCACCTTGATGAGAAGGTCGCCCGTCTGCACCTTGATGCAGTTGGCGCCAAGCTCACTGAGCTTCGTCCTGACCAGGCTGCCTACATTGGCGTCCCGGTTGAGGGTCCGTACAAGCCAGACCACTACCGCTACTAGGCCACAAGGCCAGCCACGGTTTCAAAGGCCCGTTGCCTCACGGCGGCGGGCCTTTTCTTTGCCGCAGGCGGCAATAGGATCGGACCCAGATGAGTTCTTCAGCCTTTGAAGCAGCGAAAGCCAAGCTCGTAGCCGACAATGCCGGTGAGGCAGCTGTCGAATCGTTTGGTCGTTTTCATCGTCAGCTCGCTGAAGGCCATCTCGGCGTTCTTGCTGAAGGCGCGATCGTCCCAGTCGAGTCGCTCCCCGACGCGGAGGAGCTTCCAGCTGCGGACGTCGCCGCCGCGCTTGACCAGACTGTGATGATCAAGCTGAACGGCGGCCTTGGCACAGGCATGGGCATGACGAAGGCCAAGTC
>CAZZKI010000345.1:0-1379 GCA_964654785.1 uncultured Solirubrobacteraceae bacterium | reverse complement strand
CGGCTGCCAAGGAGATCGTTGAGACGGCTGAAGGAACCGGCGCCAAGGTGACCGGCCCTGTGCCCCTGCCCACTGAGAAGAGCGTCTACTGCGTAATCCGCTCACCCTTCAAGGACAAGGACTCGCGTGAACACTTCGAGATCAGGACTCACAAGCGACTGATTGACATTCGCCAAAGCACACCGAAGACTGTTGACTCGCTTCAGCGACTTGACCTTCCTGCAGGTGTTGACATCGAGATCAAGCTGGCTGGTTAACGTGGCTGCGATCCTCGCCAAGAAGCTGGGAATGACTCAGCGTTTCCTCGAAGACGGCCGCGTCGAGCGCGTGACCGTGCTTGAGGCTGGTCCGTGCCCGGTTACTGCCGTGCGCACTGAGGACGAGGACGGCTACAGCGCAGTTCAGCTTGCGTTCGACGAGTGCCGCGAGAAGGTCCTCACCAAGCCTGAGCTTGGTCACCTCAAGAAGGCCGGCGTTGGTGCCCACCGCACCATCGTTGAGTTCCGTGACCACGCTGGCGAGCTCGCGGTCGGCGACACCGTCACAGCTGACTCATTTGAGGTCGGCGCGAAGGTCAAGATTTCAGGTACTTCGAAGGGCAAGGGCTTTGCAGGCACAATCAAGCGCCACAACTTCGCAGCGGGCCCAAAGAGCCACGGCTCACATAACGTACGTGCTCCTGGCTCAATCGGTGCATCGGCATGGCCAGCTCGAGTAATGAAGGGCATTCGCGGCCCAGGCCAGATGGGCAACAAGCGCGTTACGCAGCGTGGTCTCACCATCGTTGAAGTAATCGCTGACGACAATCTTCTTCTTGTTCGCGGGTCAGTCCCGGGCCCAAAGGGTGGGACTGTGGAGGTGCGTACTGATGGCTGACGCAACACGCATCGGCGCAGGGAGCGCAGTCAAGCTCGCGGACTCCGCCTTCGGCGCAGAGTTCAACATGCCGCTCGTTCACGAGTCGGTAATCGCTGAGCTTGCCGCCCGCCGCCAGGGCACTCACGCAACCAAGACTCGCGGCATGGTCTCCGGTGGTGGAGCCAAGCCTTGGCGCCAGAAGGGCACAGGCCGTGCACGTGCAGGCTCAAGCCGTTCACCAGTTTGGACCGGCGGTGGCACAGTCTTCGGTCCTCAGCCTCGTCACTACACAGTCAAGGTGAACCGCAAGGCTCGCCGTGCTGCCCTCCGCTCAGCTCTTTCAGTTCACGCTGGCCGTGGCTCAGTTGGCGTAATTGACGCTGGCTCGTGGGATGCGCCTTCAACCAAGCGCGCAGCCGACGAGATCGCCAAGTGGGACGCACCACGTCCGCTTCTCCTAATGGTCACCGAGGAAGAGTCAACAGTTGCTCTCTCATTCCGCAACCTTGCTGAAGCTGACG
>CAZZKI010000344.1:0-1382 GCA_964654785.1 uncultured Solirubrobacteraceae bacterium | reverse complement strand
GAGTGATTGCCAAAATCGGCACGCCAGAGCAGCTAAAGAGCGGCATGGGCGCTGACGTGGTTGATGTTCAGTTCGCAGATGTGGACACTGCTGAGCGAGCGGCCGCCCTTATCGGCGGAGAGGCCAAAGTAGCCGGCCACGAAATCCGAGTCAACGCAGCTGACGGGCCCGGAGTCCTTGCTGATGTGATCGGCCGCCTCAGAGAGGCAGGTATTGAGACAAAGGGCGTTTCGCTGACTCAGCCCACTCTTGACGATGTCTTCCTCAACCTCACAGATGGGAAGACCAATGACTGAGATCCCAGAGTTGACGGCCGCCCCCGCACGCCCAGCTTCGCTCGCGACGCAAGTTCGCCTCCTCACAGTGCGATTGATCCGCAAGGTGCTGCGTGAGCCCGCGGTAACGATTCCAAACCTGGCGATCAGCGCGTTCTTCCTGTTTACCTACAACGGAGCCTTCGGTTCCTCAGGCGTAACGAGCTTCCCTGGGGTTGGAGGCAACTACCTCAACTTCATCCTTCCGGTGACGGTCCTGTTCTCCTCAATCAGTGGCGGTGCCGCTGGACTGACTCTCGTCCAAGACCTTGAGACTGGCTACTTCCGCCGCCAGCTTTCGATGCCCCTGTCGCGCTCAGCGATTGTGCTCGCCGCAATCCTGTTGGGCGCAATCCAGGTGCTCGTCCAGGCCTGCCTGATCATGACCATCGGCCTCCTGATGGGGGCTGACCCGGCCACCGGGATCGGCGGCATCCTCGCCCTACTTGGCTTTGCGTTGCTTTGGGGCATGGGCTTCGCCGGCTACTCCGTCGCGACGGGCCTGAAGACGGGAAATGCCCAAGCCGCACAGGCAGCAACATTCATCTTCTTCCCGCTGATGTTCCTTGCCCCTGTCTTCTTGCCGATGAACGAACTGGCAGGTTGGATCCAAGCCATCGCCAAGGTCAACCCAACCACCTACATGCTGGAAGCGATGCGTTCAGTGATGATCGAGGGCTGGGTTGCCTCCGCCCTGCTCAAGGGCCTGCTTGCTGGTGGACTGTTCGCTGCGATCACCCTAACTGCAGCTGTTCGCGTTGCTCGCAGTAAAACCTCGCGCGCCTAAGACCTCGGCGTTGACCACGCGGCCGCTAACGGCCGTAACATTGTTGGCCGCTGGACGCCCCAACCAGACCGGAGACCTCCCTCATGAAGAACCTCTTTTCAAACCTGATCGCATTTCCTGGCAGCAAAGTAGGCCGCTGGGTCGTGATTGGACTGTGGATTGTCTTTATGGGCGCATTGGGGCCAGCCGGTGGCAAGCTTGAGAAGGTCACCAAGAACGAGCAGTCGTCCTGGCTCCCATCCAACGTCGAGTCAGTCAAGGCACTCAACATCGTCAACGAG
>CAZZKI010000343.1:0-1387 GCA_964654785.1 uncultured Solirubrobacteraceae bacterium | reverse complement strand
GGGCCGTCAGCTGGTGGGGCTGGAGCCTCTGGTGCTGCTGGCGCAGCAGGAGCAGAAGCTGCGTCCGTGTCTGGGCCTGCGCCGTACTTGTTTGGTCCGTCGCTGCCAGTGAGCATGAACACGAGGATCACGATGAAACCGATGATTGGCAGGATCCAGATCAGAAGCCACCAACCACTGCGCCCGGTGTCATGTAGGCGGCGGAATGTGATGCCCAGTGATGGCAGGAGGATCGCCAGCGACGCGACAACTGCCAGAACCGGGTAGATCCCGAGAATCATGTCGACAATGGATGCGGCGACGTAGACCAAGATCTGGAAGAGGTACCAGTACCAGTAGGCGCTCCGTGATGAACGGCCAGAGAACTGGACGTACTTCGAGAAACCGTCTTGAACTGCTTCAGAAAACGTCATGTGTGATTACACCTCACGGTTGGATGACTTCCCTGCGTATTAGACAGCAGGACCCCGATGTCCTTTGGGAGAGAGGTGCGGCTGCGACTAGCGAGTCTTGCCGAGCTGATACCAGTTCGACCAAGTACCAACCTTGTTCTCAACGCGGATCCACTTCGGAACGAAGGTCCTGCCCGCGCTGAGCTTGATCAAGGTCGAGTACCTGACGATCTTCATTGAGAAGCTTGGAGTGTTTGTGAGGTGGTCGCTGTTGAGCGGCATCGTCGGCCCGTTCCACACCTGCGCGGTCAGAAGTGCACAGGCGGCCCGCACGTCAGCCGGTGAGGCGAATGGCCTGATCTGAACATTCCCTTTGCCGAGGTCCTTATAGATCGGGTTCTTCAGGAATGGGGTTCCGCACGGGTTTCGGACTGGCCAAGTCGCCGTTGCCCAAGCGCTGACATTGCCCGCAGCGTCCTTGGCGCGGACGTACACAGTTTTCACGCCGGCATTGAGGCCAGTGATGATCCAAGGTGAGGAGCAGGCGTTGATCGTCCCGAACATGTTGAGTCGGCACTGGAAGGTCGCGCTTGGTTCTGTTGTGGAGAAGGTAGCGGTCGCGCCTGAGGCGAGGGTCACCGCTGTTGGCAAACCGGAAAGGCTTGGTACTGGCGGCGCTGTCAGGTCAACTTCCCAGCTCGCTGATCCTGCCAGTCCAGTATTACCCGCAGCATCCGTCTGGGTGACTGATACCGAGTGAGGTCCTTCACCGAGGTCACTCAGTGACAGAGGAGAGGTGCAAGCCTCATACGAGCCTGAGTCGATTGAGCATGAGTAGGTGCCTCCTGGCTCGCCGCTGAAGCTGATTTCGGCGGATGATGAGTTGGTCGGGCTTGTGGGGGTACCACTCAGTTCCGGGGCATCAGGCGGGGTCGTGTCGGGAGGCACAATCAAGATCGTCCAGCTTGCAGTCTCAGCCTCGCTCGTATTCCCTG
>CAZZKI010000342.1:0-1446 GCA_964654785.1 uncultured Solirubrobacteraceae bacterium | reverse complement strand
TCACCGGTCACCATTGCTGGCTGTGGCCGCAGGCCTGGTTGGAATTGCCGTGCTGATCGCTCTTGCGCGAGTCTTGAGTGGCAACCCCAAGGTCTTTCCGTTTCTCGTCGCAGTGGCACTTCCGTTCCGCCTTCCGATCTCAATCGGCGGCGACACGGCCAACCTTCTGCTTCCGCTCTACCTGGTGATCGGTGCTGGCACGATCGCTTGGGCCTTCCCGCTTATCACCCGAAGAGTCGAAGAGGCTGACCGAAAGCCAAGCCTTCTGGACTGGTCTATCGCGGCTTGGCTTGTCCTGTTTGGCATCGCCGCAATCTGGTCCGGCGACCCAAGCAAGGCAGTCCAACAGGCAGCGTTCTTCTATGTGCCATTCAGTCTTCTTTTCCAGCTTGCGGCACGAGTTGAGTGGAATGCAGACATCGTGCGTGGCTGCGCGTTGATCCTTCTTGGCCTTGCGCTGATCTTCAGTGGGATTGCCTTCTTTGAGTACGGCACGAAGACTCTGCTGCTGAACCCGAAGCTGTTGATCAGTAACCAGTTCCACACCTACTTCCGAGTCAACTCTGTGTTCTTCGACCCGAACATCTTTGGGCGCTTCTTGATGCTGGTGATGATTGGCCTCGCCGCCAGCTTGCTTGACACCAAACGAGGCAAGAATGTTGCTGCGATCTGTGCGTGCCTAGCTGTCCTGCTTGCAGCGATGGTCCTGACTCTCTCCCAGTCGAGCTTTGTTGGCCTGCTCGTTGGCCTCGCGGTAGTTGCAGCTCTTCGCTGGACGCCGTGGAAGGTCGGCGTTGTCACTTTGGTGATTGCCTCAATCGGAATCGCCGCAGTGGTGGTGTCGCCGTCGAGCTCGGGAATCAAGCTCCACTCAATCAAGGTCTTGAACAGCGAATCGAGCGGCCGCACAGGATTGGTTAGCGGAGGCATTGACCTGTTCAAGGACAAGCCAATCTTCGGCTGGGGAGCTGGCGACTTCTCACGCGCCTATCGTGACCAGCAGAGCGCTGGCACTCCTGCAGCTGTGTCAGCCTCACACACGACTCCGGTGACAGTGGCTGCGGAGCAAGGAATCGTCGGCCTCGCTGTGTTCATCCTGTTGCTGGTTGCGGTCTTCCTGAGGGGGCTTCAAGGCGCTCGCCTTTCCACTCCGCGGACCACCGTCGTCGCAGGTCTCGCCGCACTGGTAGTCCACTCGTGTTTCTACGCGGCGTTCTTTGAGGACCCGATCACTTGGGTGTTGTTCGCGCTGGCTGTAGCCCTACCGATCCCACTGACGATTGAGGAGCGGCGAGCGGAGCGGGAGGCGCGGCGCGCGGCTGAATCGCAGGGCGCTGAACCCGCCCCGGCGACATGACGCGGACCCGCGTTGCGATCGTCGCTGGGGCGATCTCCGTTGCGGCCCTTATCACCTACATAGTCAGTGCCAGTGGCGCCCAGCCCGGC
>CAZZKI010000341.1:0-1474 GCA_964654785.1 uncultured Solirubrobacteraceae bacterium | reverse complement strand
CATTTGTGGACGCTTGGAATGAGGACGGGGCTTCGTTCGGGATCATCAACTTCGCCAACGCCGACATGGTTGGCCATACCGGTTCAATCCCAGCTGCCATTGAGGCAGTTGAGACTGTTGACAGATGCCTTGGCGAGGTAGTCGCAGCAGTCCACGCTTCGGGAGGTGTCTGCGTTGTTACGGCAGACCATGGCAATGCGGACAACATGCTCGAGCCCGACGGCAGCCCGAACACTGCTCATTCGCTGAACCCAGTCCCGCTGATCGTCACTGCGCCGGTCGGGGAACTTCGTGACGGCGGGATCCTCGCCGATGTCGCCCCAACAGTGCTTCTTCTGCTCGGTATCACTCAGCCCGACGAGATGACGGGCACAGCCCTCGTCGCCAGCTAAGTTCGCTGCCGGCAAATTGGCCCCGTCCTGAAACGGCGGGGTAATCGTAGACTCAAGCCTTGTGGAGGCAGTAGAGAGAATCAGAACGATTCCTGACCCTAAGGAGCCCGTTCCAGAGGTCGCCTGGCCCACGCTGGGTCTGTTCCTAGTCGGGGCTGGCCTTTACATCGGAGCTTGCGTGCTAGCGGTCCAGCGAGTTATCCCTTGGCCTGTAGCAACAATCATCAACGCCGTTGCTGGCTACCTGATGTTCACGGTTGTTCACGAGGCTTCCCACCACGCTGCCTCAGCCAATAGCCGCTTCAACATGTGGCTCGGCCACCTCGCGCTGCCGTTCTTCGCACCGCCAATCGGATTCCGTGCCTTTCGCTTCATCCACATGCAGCACCACCAGCACACAAACAAGACCGATGGCACTGACCCGGACCAGTGGACGATGGAGGGCGGCAACCCCGTGACAACCTTCCTGCGCTGGGCGACTCTGGACCTCCATTACGTCGTTTGGTACGCACCGAAATTCAAGAAACGTCCAGCCATTGAAAGGAGGCAGGCGCTCGCTGAGGCAACGCTTTGGCTGCTGGTCGCTGGCGCCCTTGTTGCGACGGGCAACTTCTTCTGGCTGTTGGTGCTCTACCTGATTCCTTCGCGCTTGACTGTGACCTTTTTGGGTTGGGCCTTTGACTATCTGCCTCACCGTGGCCTTGATGCGACACCCAAGGAGAACCGGTTCCAAGCCACTCGCAACCGTGTTGGTTACGAGCGGATAATGAAGTGGGGTTTGCTGTACCAGAACTACCACTTGGTTCATCACCTCCACCCTGTGGTCCCGTTCTATAGGTACATCCGAGTTTGGCGTAAGTCAGAGGAAGAGTATTTGGCCAATGGCCCTGCACTCTCGACCGTAACTGGTAGGCCGCTTACAGTTGACGAGTATCGCCAACTTCGCCACCTCCAAGATCACCACTAAGCGTGCCTAATCCTTTTGAGATCACGTCCCGCGCGACGGGGTCACAAGCCCGTACCGGCATCCTCAAACTTCACCATGGCGAGGTTCGCACACCTGCCTTTGTTCCTCTTGCGAC
>CAZZKI010000340.1:0-1479 GCA_964654785.1 uncultured Solirubrobacteraceae bacterium | reverse complement strand
AAGGGCATCGGCCCCGCTCCCTCCGGCCTCCTTCGGAGCGAGCGGGGTCGCTGTACTTAAGGGCGGCAGACTCCGTCCCTCGAGAGCAGCAGCCGCAGGTCGTGGCTCAACCCTTCAGGAGTCAGGTGCGATGTGGGCCACGAGACGCATCGCCGTCCGTCTCTGTCGAGAACAAACACGTAGGCGCTGTGGTCTGACTGTTTGGTTTGGCCGGCGACACCCCAGGCCTGCCAAGTTGACTGAACCTCGGCGGGGTTACCAAGTGCCCACTGCATTCGACCTTGGAGGTGTTGGAGTGCCAGCCAACTCTTGACCTTTGCGGGGGTGTCGTTTTCAGGGTCGGATGTAATTGCCACGACCGGTACGTCAGTTCCAAGGATGTCCATCGCTCCGCGAATTTGCTGGGCGGTAATGGGGCAGATGTCCTTGCAGTCCGTATAGAGGAAGGTGACCATCACCGGCGAGCCCTTGTAATCGCCCAAAGAGATTGGCTTCCCCGTTTGGTCGGTGAGGTTGAAGTCTGCGAACGGGACGTTTGGTGGCATCAGGGACCCTCGGTAGCCACCGTCGGGTCCTGCGTCTTTGTTGCCGCTCACCGCCCAGACGGCAGCTCCGATCAGAACAAGCCCAATCGCTGCGATGAGTACAAGCTTCGTGCGACTCGAAAACACAGGTGCAGCGTAACCGGAAACACCGGCTATCCTTCCCAACCATGACTTCAGCAAAAACAGGTAGCGAGCTCGCAGCAGAGATCAAGCCACGGGTCCCGGAGATTTCCCCTGCCGAAGTTCATGAAGAACTTCCCGACGGGACAGTGATTATTGATGTGCGCGAGGACGGCGAGTGGGCTACGGGGAATGTTCCCGGGGCGCATCACATTCCGAGGTCTTATCTGGAACTCCGTATCGACAATGTCGTCCCGGACCGCGCGACTCCCGTGGTCGTTTACTGCGCCGGTGGGATTCGGTCTCTCTACGCTGCTCGCACGCTGATCGAGGATCTCGGGTTTACCGATGTCAAGAACATGATCGGCGGGATTACCCTCTGGAAGGACGGCGGGCTCCCTGTTGAGGTTTCAAAGACACTCACCCCTGAACAGTCAGAGCGCTACAGCCGCCATCTCCTCCTCAATGAGGTTGGGCTGGAGGGGCAGGTCAAACTTCTTGAGGCGAAGGTTCTGCTGCTCGGAGCAGGTGGGCTTGGATCCCCGACTGCTCTTTACCTTGCTGCGGCTGGGGTAGGAACCTTGGGGATCATTGATGGTGACGTAGTTGATCGAAGCAACCTTCAGCGCCAAGTCATCCACAACGAGGAGCGCATTGGAACGCCCAAGGTTGATTCAGCCGAAGCGACCATCAACGCTCTCAACCCTGATGTGAAGGTCGTCAAGTACCCGTTCCGGATCGGACCCGACAACATCATGGACATCCTGCCCGAGTACGACATCGTGGTTGACGGACTCGACAACTTCCCGACCCG
>CAZZKI010000339.1:0-1493 GCA_964654785.1 uncultured Solirubrobacteraceae bacterium | reverse complement strand
ATGGCCTTGGCTGGCGCTGAACGCGCCTTGGCAGATTGGACGAGTGACAACCCTGTTTTGAACGTTCAGTTGTTCGTGGGAGGCGTGCCCACCGCCGGTACTGAGGTGACTCTGGACGCTCATATTCGAGCTGAGGTAACGGCGAACTCCAGTTTTGCAGCAATTGACCGCAAGGTTGATGGGACGTGGCGGTTCAGTCGGCTCACGGTGCGAGCAGAAAAAGGCCTGTACATGCGCGGCTACGAAGTGATCGCGACCAAGTCGTTGAAGGGGGCCAAGATTGCGGCCGGCAAGGTCAATGTCTTCAACCTGAATCTGACCAAGGCACAAATTCAGAGGGTACGAGCCCTCCAGAGGCTGAAGGGGGTACGAGCCGTATACGTATACTCCGACGTTATTGCCCCACCGTATTTAGGAGCACGTGACTTCCTTCATGATCCGGCTGCCGCCTTCTCAGGCGGATACTTTTCCAAGTAGGGCCTAAGTTCAGCGGCTGTTCTGTTCAATCAGGTCGCGCATCTGCTGCACGGCCTGCTGAGCGTTACTGCCGTTCATCGGCTGGAGAGTGATCGAGTCACTGGCCCCGTTGCTCAAGGCGAAGGCTGCGACGCCCCCAGCGGCAAGGAGGGCGAATATTGCAAGCACTGCTACAAAACGCCGACGCCCGACGTTCGCCTGCTTCTGCGGTGTCCTGGATTCGGTTCCGCGGATCTGTGCGGCGGTCTGAGGCGCCTCGGCAGGAGGCCGAGGTTTGCGGGGCTGAGATGCCGCGACAGTTGCCCCAGCTGCAACCGCAGCAGTTGAACCTGTAAGGACTCGTGTGGCCGAGGTGGCCTGTTCCTCGCTGTGGCCACGAAGCATTGCTGCGAAAACTGCTGCGTCCTGAGGGCGCGCTGCCGGGTCAAGTGAAAGGGCCATCTCAACCGCGTCAGCGAACTCCTTTGGAACTGACGGGTCAAGAGTGTCAAGACGCGGTGGGTGCTCCTGCTGTTGGCGCAAAACCAACTCGGAAAGGGAGGAGGCGTCATAAGGCAGTCGGCCAGTGGTGAGTTGGTAAGCGACTACGCCGAGGGCGTAAATGTCACAAAGCGGGGTGGCCTCCTGGCCACTTGCTTGCTCAGGCGCCAGATAGGCGGCAGTTCCAAGAACGGAGCCAACCTGAGTTACTGATGATTGCTCGGTTGCCTTTGCAATTCCGAAGTCGGCGAGCTTGACTCGCCCAGCGTCGGTCACCAGCAAGTTGCCAGGCTTTACGTCGCGGTGGACGACACCGTGGCGGTGGGCATAGGCAAGCCCTTCAGCACAATCCGCGGTGTACCCAGCGACTTCGCTGGCAGGCAGCCGGCCGTGTTCCTTGAGGAGCTCTGCGCATGACTTGCCATGGACGTACTCCATGACGATGAACTGGCGGTGCGAGGTCTCGTCAAGGCCGTGATCAAAGACTTGAACCACATTGGGGTGCACCAGGCGAGCTGCTGCGAGCGCCTCGTGGC
>CAZZKI010000338.1:0-1506 GCA_964654785.1 uncultured Solirubrobacteraceae bacterium | reverse complement strand
TTCATAAGGAAGATCCAGAAGCCGATGAAGATGATGAAAGGCAGGATGTAAGTGAGCAGGGAGAGCCAGCCGTTGGTCTTCTTGCCTTGAACGTCGTAGTTGACGTTGGCTTTCTCAAGCTGGTTTTGAAGCTGCGGATCAGCTGGGTTCCAGCCCGTCTCGTGCTTCTTGCCGTCCTTCAGCGTGACCGCAACTGTGTTGTCCTTGGTCTTTAGGTCTGCGCTCTTGACCTTGCCAGCGTTGATGTCTTGCGTCAGGTTGGCGTAGGTGTACTTCGGCTCATTTGTGCCAGGGCTGATGAGCTTCTGCGCAAAGAACGCAAGGATCACCACCACGAGGATGGGAAATGCTGCTGACTTGAAGAACCGGCTCATGTAAGTGATTTCTGGCTGAAACCGGAGGTCATTGATTCCCGGCGGCAGTTAAGGACCAGCGTAGCAGCGAGAAGGCCCCGCCGAGGGCCTTGACGCGCCACGGTTTGCAGCGTTTCAGGCGTCCTTCGGAGCGAGAGCGGCCACGTAAGGCAGGTTGCGGTAGCGCTCTTGGTGGTCAAGCCCGTAGCCAATGACGAACCTGTCGGGGATTTCAAACCCGATGTACTTAACGTCGTCAGAGTCTGTCTTGCGCCGGCTTGGCTTTGAAAGAAGGGTGCAGACTTCAAGGCTCTTGGGGCCGCGCGCCTTCAGGTTCCTCACGAGGTACTGAAGGGTCAGTCCCGAGTCAACGATGTCCTCAACGATCAGGACATCGCGATCCTCAAGCGGCATGTCGAGGTCCTTCATGATTCGCACGACACCTGACGACTGCGTGGCCGAGCCGTAGGAGGAAACAGCCATGAAGTCGACCTCACAGGGAATCTCAAGGGATCGCATCAGGTCGGCGATGAAGAACATCGCGCCCTTCAACACTCCGACGAGCAGCAGCCCACCTTCGATACCTGCGTAGTCACGGGTGATCTCGGCAGCGAGCTCCTTCACCCTGTGGGCGAGCTCATCCTGCTGGACAAGGACTTCTCCGATCTGTTCACCTGGCTGCATGAGGGCGGAGACTAGTCGGGCAGGCACCCGCCAGCGTTTGTCAGGCGCGAGCGACGAAGCGCAGAACGCCGCGTTCGACCACTGCGCGCACTCCGCCAGGCACGTCCAACATCGCTAGGCCTTGGTCTGAAAGGCCAGCAATCTCGTCGGCGCGGCGGGCAACTCCCGGTGCCAATCCGCCAGCCGCCTCATCGGCAAGGCGCTGGACAACAAGCCTCCTTAGCGCAGGTGGCTGTTCGCGCAGGCGCTGCAGCGGAACGCTGCGGTCAGGGGTTTGGCCGTCAATCAGCGACTCAACGATTCCGTCAAGTACTGCTGCCTCATCACGAAGGATCTCCGCAGTCGCGACGACGTTCGCCTCCGCGGCCGGGTGGATTTCCTTGAGCGCACCAACCAGCCCGGACCGAATGCGGTTACGGGCGAACACCAGTGAGTCGTTAGTTGGGTCCTCGTTGAACGGAAGGCGTCT
>CAZZKI010000337.1:0-1509 GCA_964654785.1 uncultured Solirubrobacteraceae bacterium | reverse complement strand
TTGCCGTCGCTCCCGTACTTGCCGCGGCGAGGTCCGAGCACGACGAGCACTGCCAACGCTGCAGCAGCTGCAGTCACATCCACAACGATTGAGCCTGCGAAGTCCTGCACGTGGAAGTTGTGGCGCAGCCAACCGTCAGCGAAAATCCAGTGGGCGACAAGCGGGTAGATGACAGCACTGAAGACGACCGCGTAAGCGATGTAGATGCTGAACTTGATGCGCTCAAGAGTCGTTCCCCACACAATTGCCAGTGCGATCGCACAGAAGGTGAACTGGAACCACCAGAGAGCTTCGGCAGTCACACCGTTCTTGTACTGAGGCCACGCGAGCGCAAAGTCACTTGCGCTGCTGACGAACCAGCCGCTGGTGCCGGTGAAGAGGTTGCCGTCACCAAATGAAATAGCGAAACCTGCAACCCAGAAGGCAACAGCGCAGATTGAAAAGTTGACGAGGAACTTGGGGATGATCGAGCCGGCGTTCTTGCCCCGAACAAAGCCAACCTCGACCATCGCGAGGCCGCCCTGCATGAACATCACGAAGCAGCCAGCGATTACGACCCATGCTGAGTTGAGTCCAACCTCCGTGGGGATCTTGCCCGCGAATCCAAGTTTGTTGGTGGCTGCGTCTGCGAAGGCGGACGGGGCTATCAGCGAAAGTCCAGTGATCGATGCTGAGAGAGTTACTACGAATGCTCGGACGGAGTTCTGCTTGCGCTTGAGGAAGTTCGGTTGGCTGGTCATCGGGACGGGAGCCTAACCTCTAGTGAGTCCGCCATGACTTCCTCTGAGACACCAACACCCCGCAATTTCGACGGAAAAACTGCTCTCAAGGCAACCTTGGGCGCTGTTGTCTCGGTCGTAGCGCTTGCTGCCCTCACCATGTTGTTCCTTGACCACGGCGATTTTGTTGACTGGGGTTGGCTGATCGGCCCCCTTGCTTGGGTTATCTCCTGTGTCGTCGGCGCGCGAGTTGGAGGCCTCTCGCTTGTCGCCGGCCTTGTGGGTGCTGTGGTCGCTGGAATCCCAAGTGGGCTTGCGACCATGACTGGGCTCCACTGGCTCGGGATCGTGGTAGGCCTCGCTGCTTTCGCAGCTTGGACTGGCTCAGCCAGGGCTGGCAGGCTCTAGGCAGTATCGGCAAGCATCGCCGCGCAGACTGCGGCGTGGGCAGTCCAAGCCACAGTCCGCACCCAAGATGAGGTGACGAGGCGACGGTACGACCGTTCGTTAAATCCCTCCGCGAGCTCCTCGTGGCGGGGGACTTGGAGCAGGCCAGTTGAGGCCCAAGTGACAAGCGCCAGCGCAAACCCTGCAATCGGAAGGGCTGGGGGCACCGCTTGAGGCTGCTGGAAGGCAAGCCAAGCCGAAGTGACTAGGTCAATCGTCATTGGCACCAGAACCACTGTGGTGGTTCTTGAGGAATGGGACGAGTGGTATTCGCGGAACTCGGAATCGCCAACCTTGTTGAACAGTGGGTAGTGGACGATTTGCACGAACCAATGGAGGCCGC
>CAZZKI010000336.1:0-1531 GCA_964654785.1 uncultured Solirubrobacteraceae bacterium | reverse complement strand
GAGAACCCGAACTTCACCGGCGCCAGTTAATCGCTCGGGGCCAGAGTTGTTTCGATTGCCAGCTGATTCTTCGCACCTTTCGCCGTAAGTTCCAGCAGATGAAGAGATCCGATGTTCTGGAGTCCACATGATGGGTGGCCCATCGGGAATTAACGAGCTATCCTTACTTCCAGCAATAAGTAAGGAGAATGCCATGGACGCGCACGCCAAGTTGACCACGAAGGGTCAAATCACAATTCCTAAAGAGGTTCGCGAGGCACTTGGACTGAATGCCGGTGATGACCTGCTCTTCCGAGTCAAGGACTCGCGAGCAACCATCTCCAAGTCCTCTGACTTTCTTTCGCTGGCAGGGTCAGTTCCTGTCCCAGCCGCAAAGCGCGGCACCCCATGGGATGAAGTCATGCGGCGCACCCGCCAATCTCGGTACGGACACTCCCGCTGACGGCCTTCGTTGACACCAACGTAATTGTCCGCCACCTGACGGGTGACCCCCCAGAGCAGGCGAAGCGTGCAACAGCAGCTTTCGCGTCAGAGGAACCCTTCCTGCTCACCGACCTCGTAGTTGCCGAGTGCGTCTACGTACTTGAGTCCTTCTATGAGGTGCCGCCTACGCGGATCGCCGAGTTGATGAGATCCGCACTCGTGATGCCCAGCCTCAATGCCGTGGACGCCCCCACCCTTCTCAGAGCACTTGAGATCTACGAGTTGGAGGGGCTTGACTTTGCAGAGGCGTACTTGGTCGCGCAGGCTGAGGTCACGGGCGTCGGCGAGGTGCTCTCGTTCGACCAGTCAATTGACCGCGTTCCCACGGTCACCCGACGCGAGCCGTAGTGGCTCAATAGTGGCTGAAGGTCAGAACTAACTGCCGTTGCGCTCGCGGTGGCTGCAGCCAGGCCAACAGCATGGGCGGCGCATTCCATCCTCAAGCTCTTCCTGAGTGCGGCGAATCCTGCGGGTGCGAGTCTCGTCCTTCTTCGCGTCCTCCACCCAGCAGATGAACTCGTTGCGCGCCAGCGGGGTGATGTCCTTCCAGCGGT
This sequence comes from uncultured Solirubrobacteraceae bacterium, assembly GCA_964654785.1. Lineage (GTDB taxonomy): Bacteria > Actinomycetota > Thermoleophilia > Solirubrobacterales > Solirubrobacteraceae > WLNJ01. The sequence goes on along the minus strand of CAZZKI010000336.1, from coordinate 494 downwards.
CAAGCGCGACCTCGTTGGCCAGAAGCGCTGTGCGCAGATCGGCTGGAAGTTTGTGGACGACGCCGCCCGGTACGCGCTGGCTCATCTGCCGAAGAATCTCCTGCGTTGTGTCAGCTGCCGGCGCGGGCGCGGGCAAAGAGCCTGAGGCCGTTGATCGCAGCGGCGGCTGCAACTGCGGCGCTCACGTAACGGGCACGATCTGGGATCTTGTCGCCGGCTGCCAGCGTGCCTGCGCAGTCAATTGTGTCGACCATGGCTCCCAGCGCCAGAAGCGGAGCCAAAGTCTTGGCGTCGCGGGCGGCAATCAGAGTTGCCGCTCCAAGAGCGATGTCACGGCCGCCGAAGGCACGCGCCATTACTCCACCGTCAGCGTTGGCTGCATCGCCTATCCAGCTTTTGCCCACCACCTCTGGGGCAGCAACAAAGGCGACGCCGATGACGATGCGGCCGGCTTGGAAAAGGCTGTTAGGAACCAACATTCCCTGATCGTACCC
>CAZZKI010000335.1:0-1535 GCA_964654785.1 uncultured Solirubrobacteraceae bacterium | reverse complement strand
CGCGCTCAATTACGACAGTCTTAAGGCCAAGCTGCGCACCGCGAATAGCGGCGACGTACCCGCCGGGGCCTGAACCAATAACGATGAGGTCAAACTCTTCAGCCATTGCTTTGGACACTACAGAAGCTACGGCGTCGCGCTGTGCTTCCGGTCACTCGCCTGCGGGAGGACGACTGCCAGCTTGGATCCGGCCCATGATTCGGATCAGCTTCCAAAACAGCCAGCCGCTTATTCCGAGGATCGCGAGTAGGGCCACAAGCTCCATCCAGCTGGTGGCGAAGATAAGGCGGAAGGTGCCGAGCACCATTGACAGGACGAGGAAGCCTTGGAAGCTGATGAGAGCTCCGTATACAGCCCTCCACATTCCAATCGCAATGGCGTAGAGGACTACGGCGAAGATGATTGAAAGCACCTTTGCTTGCGAGTCAAGGCTGCCGCTGTTGAGGAGCAGCGCAATCAGGTTGGCAGTGGGCAGGAGGGCGCAGTAGATCGCTGCGATCTTCAGGACCCCAGGGCGCTCCCCTGGCGCGAGGGGCTCAAGTTGCGCTCGAACTGCAGCGTTCTTCTCTTCAGCTGTCTTGCGTGGGGGCTTAGTTGGTTCGGCGTTCATGCACTGCGAGTCTCGCACCAACTGCCGGGGTTACGATGCTTGCATGGAGGTTGAGCCCCTCATTGACGCATGGGAAGCAGCTTGGTCCGGCCGCGACGCTGGAGCGTTTCGCCAAGTCTGTATCGGCGACCTTCACTTTGAAGACCCGTTGTCAAAGCGGCCACTTCAAGGTGTAGACAAGCTTGAAGCCCGAGCCAAGCGCCTTTGGAAGGCATTCCCTGACATGCGGGTTGAGAGCTCCGGGCCACGGCTTTCTCAAGACGACCACGTTGCAGCGCCGATCAGAATTGTTGGCACCCACAGGTCTCCTATCGCTGGCATTCCAGCCACTGGCCGCACTGTTTCGCTTCAAGCCGTCTGTTTCTGCGAAGTCCGCCATGGGCTGCTGGGGCGGGTCCGCGTCTTCTACGACCTTCATGACGCGCAGGTCCAGCTAGGCGCCGCCCCGGAAGTGGGCAGCGCTGCGGAGCGTGCGATGCGGGTCGTAATGGGCTTCGGACTTCGGGCTCCGAAACTGCCGGGACTCTTCCAATCCGGTTCGGATCGCTAGGTCCCCGGTACCTTCAAGCGAATGCCAAGGCACCTACTCACCGGCGAAGAACTCTCGCACGACGAAGTCGTGGGGATTGTTGACCGCGCAATTGAGTTGAAGGCAGCCCCACTTTCCTCAAAGGCTCTTGAGGGCAAGGCGGTCGCGCTGATGTTTGAGAAGCCGTCCACGCGGACACGAGTTTCGTTTGAGGTTGGTGTTGCCGAGCTTGGCGGGCACCCAGTTGTCCTGGGTGCTGACGAGTTGCAGATCAGCCGTGGCGAATCCCTCGCCGATACCGGTCGCGTCCTGTCGGGTCACGTTGCTGCAGTTGGCCTGCGGACTGGCGCCGACGAGCGCTTGGCTGAGCTTGCCTCGAAGAGCGACATCCCAGTC
>CAZZKI010000334.1:0-1538 GCA_964654785.1 uncultured Solirubrobacteraceae bacterium | reverse complement strand
TCGCCTCGCGACGGCCAGTCTTTGAGCAGTACGACCACATCGTTCAGTCGCGCACCGTGCGCAGGCCAGACGAAGCGGATGCCGCCGTTCTTGCCCTGCCGCCGGGGCCTGACGGAGTCCGCCCTGCGCTTGCAGTCTCCATTGACGGAAATGCTCGCCGCGTAGCCGCCGACCCTGAGACCGGCGCGATCGAGGCAGTCCTTGAGTGCGCTGCCAACCTTGCTTGCACAGGTGCTGAGGCTCTTGGTCTGACGAACTGCCTGAACTTCGGTAACCCTGAGAAGCCACATGTTGCATGGCAACTGATCAACGCTGTTGAGGGAATTGCCAAGGGCTGCGAAGCGCTTGGTATCCCAGTTGTCGGTGGCAACGTGAGCCTCTACAACGAAGGCCCAGATGGGCCAATCCTGCCTACTCCGGTAATTGGAATGGTCGGCGAGCTTCCTGACGCCACCGTCGTCTCCAACAGCGGCTTTGTTGCCGATGGCCACGCTGTCGCGATTGTCGGCCCGTTTGAGCCGAACCTCACCGCCTCAGAACTTGCAGCTCGTCGGGGCAAAGCGCCAGCAGGCGAGATGCCACCGCTTGATGTGAACGCAGCCCTTGCGGCTCACGAGGCAGTTCGCAACGGCGTCCGCTCTGGCGCAATTCAAACGGCTCATGACATCGCTGAAGGCGGCCTTGCCGTCGCACTCGCCGAAGCTTGCGCAGTCTCCGGTATCGGATGTGAAGTGACTCTTCCTCTCCTCACCGACGAGGCTCTCTTCGGCGAAGCCCCAGGCCGCGGTTTTGTTATCGCCGGCCCCGCTGAGGAGATCGCAGCTATCCCTGGCGCTGAGGTGATCGGCAGCACCGGTGGAACCGAACTTGTAATCGCTGACCGTGATGGTGAGCGAATCTCCATGACAGTTGCCGATGTTCGTGAGGCTCGCGACGGCGGCCTTGCTGTGCATCTCCCATGAGCAGCATTGGTACGCTGGTGTTCCGGTCGGTCGGTTCCTAAAGCCAGCGAACACCGTGACCTCTCACCACACTGACACCCGCGAAGGTCCCCGCGATGAATGCGGTGTCTTTGGGATAGTCGCGCCCGGCCTTGAGGTTTCGCAGTACTCGTACCTCGCTCTCTACGCGCTTCAGCATCGTGGCCAAGAGGCGGCCGGCATCGCAGCCGCAGACCTTGGCGGCAATATCCTCACTCTGCGGGACACGGGCTTGGTTGCCCAGGTGTTCGACACCAACAGCCTTGGCTCGCTGTCGGGTGACCTAGCAATTGGCCATGTGCGTTACTCGACCACCGGTTCCTCGGCGTGGGAGAACACTCAGCCGATTTATCGCTCCGACCTGCGCGAGATCGCCCTTGCCCACAATGGCAACCTGACCGGAGTCACTGAGCTTCGCGACGAGCTTGAGGCAAAGGGCGTTGAGCTTCGCTCAACTTCAGACACCGAGCTGATGGCAGCAATGCTTTCCACCCACCCTGCAGAGACCATTGAGGACGCGGTCTGCGACATCGTGCCTCGACTCAAGGGCGCTTTCTC
>CAZZKI010000333.1:0-1550 GCA_964654785.1 uncultured Solirubrobacteraceae bacterium | reverse complement strand
GGGGAACCGATAACGCTGAAGGTATTCGTCGGCCGAAAGCAAGTGCGTTCCAAGACGCTGACTCTCTCTACCAGGGGATGTGGAGCGTCGGCTTTCAACTATTCGACGAACATCTGGTCAGCTGGGCGAATCACTTGGAAGATTGAGCACGCTGCCACAGCCAACAGCGATGCGTTCAGCCGAGCCGCAGGCGGGCCAGTGGTTTACCGCTTGGCCACCGGGTTCGGCGCGAGGGGCACCGGCGTAAGCATTCTCCTCGCAATGCTGCGTGGCAAGGGTTACTACGCACCGCATGGGAGCACTTACGGTGCCGGGACTGGAAAAGCTGTGCTCACATTCCGCAAGGTCAATCGGATGGCTCGGATCGAGACCCCCTCACGCCAGATCTACCATCTGCTTCAAACCGGCAGGGGTGGGATTCACGCTCGCTACCCGAACATGGGCGAACATCTCGAGGCTGATCTGTCGAAGCAGGTACTGACCTTCTACATGGGATCACGAGCCCTCGAGATCCACCCGATCAGTTCCGGCAAGCCATCAACCCCGACTGTGCTGGGCAAGTACCAGTTCTACATGCGCGAGCCAGGAACAAACGGACACGGGATGGTCTACTCGGTCTACTTCCACAACGGTTACGCAACGCATGGCTACGCCGAACTGCCCACCTACCCCGCCAGCCACGGGTGCCTACGCACTTGGGTTCCGTCGGCAGTCCACATCTACAACAAGATCAAGATCGGCGAGTGGATAGCAGTCTTCTGGTAGGCATGGCAGGATCCAACGCATGAGCGCTGACCTGGAAGCCGACCGTCAAGTACTAATCGAAGAACTCCGCGAGCACGCATTACTCAAGGGCGACTTCACTCTCGCCAGTGGCCGCAAGTCCACTTACCTGGTGGACGCTAAGAAGGCCATCATGCAGCCTCGCGGCTTTATGGCGCTTGGCCGCCTCGTTGCTGCGGAAGCCGCACTCCGCGGTGCAACTGCGGTAGGTGGAATGACCATGGGCGCTGACCCAATCGCCTGCGCTGCGCTTGCTGGCGGTGCCGATGCCAAGGCATTCTTTGTTCGCAAGGAGCCCAAGGACCACGGCGCCGGTAAACAGATCGAAGGACCCGACCTCGCCCAAGGCGAGAAGTGCCTGATGGTCGAAGACGTAGTCACAACAGGTGGCTCAACGATCAAAGCCATTGAGGTAATGAAGAACGCCGGGTACGACGTTGTCGGAGTCATCGCAGTACTTGACCGCCTGGCTGGCGGTGGAGACGCACTCGAAGCAGCAGCAGGCGCGCCTTTCACGGCACTGACGACGATTGACGACGTACACCCCGATCGCGACGACCGCTGACCGCCTGGGTAGCGGCGGAGACCCTGCCGTGAGGACACTCAGACCGGCCGACGGGATGGAGGCCGGGCGTCCTGCAGGCAGGGTCGGTGCCGCTGCCTGGGAGACCGGATGTCGTGCCTCGTTTACTCTCTGACACGCAAGCCCCGATAGCTCAGCTGGATAGAGCGACTCCCTCCTAAGGAGTAGGCCGCAGGTTCGAATC
>CAZZKI010000332.1:0-1563 GCA_964654785.1 uncultured Solirubrobacteraceae bacterium | reverse complement strand
AATGGCACGGAAATTGGGCTGATTCGCAGCAGATGGGAGCAGAGCCGCGCTAGCGACTAGGCGTCGCCAGCAGGCTCATCGCCGGCTGGTGCGTCTACTGGAGCCTCAGCAGTGGGCTCCTCTGCTGGTACTGCGGCAGGCGCCTCTTCAACGGGGGCGGCTGGAGCTGCGGCCTGTGGTGGTGAAGGTGGCGTGGGCACACCGCTAGCAGCAGCTGACGGGCCAACAGTAGACGGGGCGCCCTTGATTGCCTTGATCACGCGATGGCGGAGAAGTCCGTCAGTGATGTTGAGCTGACGAGCCATTGGCTCAATCATCTCGCCAGGACCTTCGAAGCGAATAAGCGTGTAATCGCCGACTGCCTCGTGGTCAATCTCAAAGGCCAGAGGACGGTTACCCCAGTCGGTGCGCTCGGAGACAGTTCCGCCTCCCTTGGCAATCAGGGCGTCTACTTCCGAGCTGATGGCAGCCTTGCGGCTTTCCTCAGCTTCGGCGCTGACAATGAGCATTAGGTCATAGGTGTGATTAGGCATTGCGGCGGTCAGCCTATCAGCGGGGGCGAATTGCGGGCGCTAAGGGCCTAATCATCCCGGATTGAAAGGAATCGGAACACCGCTCCAGAGGTCACTTGCCGAGACGGCGGTAATGCTTGCTGTCCAGAGATGGCGTGCGCTGGGGATCGGCTTGCTGGTCGGCTTGTCACTGGTGGAAGGAGGCCCAAAGCAACCTCCAGTGCCATTGAGCTGGCGAGACATGCCGGTTCCGGTCACGGTCAGAACTGAGGTGACGCGACCGGGCGAGAGCGAGGAAACCGACCTCCCAGCTAAGCCCGCGCCCCCGCCGAAGCGGACGCGGAAGCCGAGGCCAAAGCCAAAGCCGCGGCCAGCTCAGCGGCAGCCAGTCCCCACCTTTCACCATTCGCCCAGCTACGAACCGAGTGCGCCCGCCCCGCGTGAGGCACGTCGCCCCGAGTTCGGGCCTCTCTAGGAAGACTTCGATGTGCCGCGACGGGCAGCGATGTCATCCAGCTGCTCGTCAATCCAGTCGCCAGGGTCTCGGGCAGTCACGATCTCAAGCAGGCCTTTGTGCCGCCGAGCTCGCTCCTCTTCGCTCATCGTCAACGCTGCGTGGATCTTGTCCGCAAGCTCTTGAATGTCGAACGGGTTGACCGATATCGCAAACTCACCGAGCTCCTCGTGGGCTCCGGTGTTCTCCGACAGGATCGAGACTCCGTTGCGCTCGTTCACGAGAGGACCTTCCTTCGCAACTAGGTTCATTCCGTCGAACATGGCGTTGACAAGCAGCACGTCGTAGTGCTTGTAGGCGGCCACAGCTTCCTCAAGGTCGTCTCGCAGCTTCAGTTGGATTGGCATCCAGTCTGGCGTGCCGTGGTGCTGGTTGACGACCGCCACCAGAGCCTCAATTCGCTCGAGGTACTCGCGGTACTCGGGGACATCCGTTCGTGAGGGCATCAGCTGGGCAACGAAGCTCACCTTTTCCCGGAACTCCGGGTGTTGGGTCAGAAAGACATCAAAGGCGGTGAATCCGCGAAGGACATTCTTG
>CAZZKI010000331.1:0-1576 GCA_964654785.1 uncultured Solirubrobacteraceae bacterium | reverse complement strand
CTTCTAAACGATCGGACGGCTAGGGAGATCGTCGGGGATTTGCAGCCCCACGACGACATGTTCCAGTAGCGACCGCCCTAAGCGGGAGTGCCGGGGGCGAAGCAGGTAGCGAGAATCGTTACGCCGTCGCTTGAAGAGATTTCAAGCTCGCCTTCGGTATGGACTGGGTGGGCGATCGCCTCAAACGCAACCGGCCCGTCCACTTTGAACACTGTCCCGTTGACAGTCACACTGCCGCTGCCAGCTGCCGATATCCAAACCGAGCCAGCCGCATAAATGCCGCTGCCATTGCCCGCGCGATCCGCTGACGGAACCACGAACTCTGCGTCATCCGGGTCAGTTGGCCTGAATGGCTCAACGGTTGGCTGATTGGCCCCAAGAAGCTTCTGGAGAAGCAGTTCCGTCTCCTCGTAGGCGCCCTCGCCAATGTGAACATCCTCAAGGCGGAAGTCGCCGTTAAATACGTAGCGGCTGGGATAGCCCTGAGCTCCATAGAACTGCCAAGCCTCGCCCTCAGGGTCAAACATGACGGGGTAGGTAATGCCAAGGCGCTCAACGGCGGCGCCGACGGCCTCCTCCGACTTGGATTCCTCGCAGCACGGAGTGTGGATCCCGACCACGCGAAGCCCAGCCTCTTCGTAAGCCTCGTGCCAAGCCTGCAGGTACGGAAGTGTGCGCATTGAGACGGGCTGAGTTACATCCCAAAGCTCTACGAGAACGGTCTTGTGGCGTTGCTGATCCATGCGCAACGGCGCAGTGTTAAACCACGTCAGGCCACGTGGGAAAGGAGGGGCGAGGATCTCGACAGGAGGGCGCAGGGGCGACGGATGCTAGCGTCTCCAACCCGCCGCCAACTATTCACAACGGAGGACATCGAATGTCAGAGTTTTTCGACCGTCTTGAGGAGATCCGCACCAAGTGGAACGTCCTTGAACATCCCTTCTACCAGCGCTGGTCCAATGGTGAACTCACCAAGGCCGAGCTTGCCGTCTACTCCGGGCAGTACCGCCACGCAGTAGTTGCGCTTGCAGACGCTTCACAGCAGGCAGCTGACGTTGCCGGTGACGACCTCGCCAAGGGCCTTGGTCACCACGCAGTTGAAGAGCGCGAGCACGTAGCTCTTTGGGACGGATTCACCGACGCAGTCGGCGGTGACGCTGGCGTAACGGCAACCGCTGAGACTGAGGCCTGTGTGAAGGCTTGGGCCGGCACTGCTGATCGTCCGCTTCTCGACACTCTCGTGGCTCTGTACACCATTGAGTCAGGGCAGCCAGAGATCAGTGAGACGAAGCGAGACGGGCTTGTTGAGCGCTATGGCTACACGCCAGAGAGCCCAGCCACCGAGTACTTCGACCTCCACGCTGTGCTTGATGTTGAGCATGCCGACCTCGCCCGTGAGGCAATTGAGCCTCGCCTTGAGGGTGCAGACCAAGAGGCACTCCTTGAGGTCGCCGAGGGCGTTCTCAAGGGCAATTGGGAGCTGCTTGACGGCGTCGAGAAGCTTCTCGGCCGTTAGCCAGCGCTAGTAACGGTTTAGGTAATCGCGGTGGGTACCCGAGGAAAGATCGGTGTACTC
>CAZZKI010000330.1:0-1577 GCA_964654785.1 uncultured Solirubrobacteraceae bacterium | reverse complement strand
CGAGGATTTGCCGAATTTCTTCGCCGGTAAGGACTTGGTCTGTTGTCCAAGCGCGATCAGCGTCGAGCGGCATGAATTCAATGAAGCGGACCTCGTATGGGTGCTGCCGCGCGAATTCCGCGAACGGCAGAACTTCCTGTTCGGTCACTCCGCGCATTGCCACTGCGTTGACCTTGATTGGGTGGGCCTCGGGGAACGACGCCAGAACTTCCAGACCGCGCAGGACTTGAGGAAGCGAGTCCCTGCGAGTCAGCTGGTAGAAGCGGTCCCGCTCAAGCGAGTCAAGTGAGACATTGAAGCGCGTAACGCCTGCCTTGACGAGGGCCTCAGCGTCGCGTTCGAGCAGGTAGCCGTTGGTTGTGAGCGCCAGATCTTCGAGGCGTTCGATGCCCGCAAGCATCTCAACAAGGCGGGGGAGATCCTTACGGACGAGTGGCTCGCCTCCAGTTAGGCGAACCTTCGTGACCCCCATGGAGGACAGGATGGTCGTGACGCGTTCAATTTCCTCAAAGGTGAGGACATCGTCCCTGTCAAGCCAAGGGAGCCCTTCGGCTGGCATGCAGTACTGGCAGCGGAAGTTGCACCTGTCTGTTACCGAGATGCGAACGTCCCGGATGTTCCTTCCGTGGCCGTCAACCAGTTGCTCCCTATGCATAGCTGGAGGATAGGTGGTGTGCCCTGCGAGCGGGTACCGAGCTTACGCTCGCTGAAGTGGAGGGGGATAGGCCTTTATTCCAAGGGCTCGAGCTGCCCTGACAGCCTGGTAGAGCCCGAAGCGCCATGCCCCGTAGGCAACTACTGGACAGTGCTTGAGGAGGTCCGTTTTGGCGAACATGATCGGCGGGCAGAAGTGAAGTCCGTCGTGCGCGCGGACGATTGCGAGTCCCGTTGAGGGGTGGTTGGTACATGGGCCGGGACGAGCGCACTTCATTACTCGAGTGAAGTAACCGGAAGGCTCTTCGACGCGGAGGCCAGCGTCAACAACGAAGCTGTTGTCGCGGTGGCCTGCAAGCGTCTTCATCAGAGCGAGCATGTGGGCTTTGTGGGAGCTGCCACTGAGCCTGTCAACGCTGGCGGCTGGCGCTGCCACGAGCATCACCTTCACGGAGGGTGGAAATAGGTCAATCGTGTCTTTCAGGTCCTTGCGGTACATCGCCCAATACTTCGAGCCATCGGTCCTCGGGCGCTTACCGCCAGCGATCTCCAGTTGGCAGTCAGATGCGTTGTTCCCGTAGACCTCAACGATTGCAAGGTCAACTTGCTTCCTGGCGACATCGCGGCGGATGTCTGCCCGCCAATCACAGGGGGCTGTGCCAGACACTGCGCGGTTAACGAATATCGCCTGCTTGCCTTTTCTCAGCGAGCGGGCAATGTGCGGTCCGGCCTCTACCGACAGTGAGTCGCCGTAGAGGTTGACTCTCCACTTGCCATGGTGCTGCTGTTTGCCGCAGCCGAGGGCCGTCGCAGCTACAAGAAGGAGGAGCAGGAATGCTCCCCATGTCCTGAGTCTCTTAGGGCTCACATCTTCAGTATTGCGAGAGGCACGCACAGTGCCTGCAGTTTCATCGCTTGAGCAG
>CAZZKI010000329.1:0-1587 GCA_964654785.1 uncultured Solirubrobacteraceae bacterium | reverse complement strand
GCTAAGGAACTCGAGTGGACATCTTCACCAACCTCTTCATCGTCGTCGTTGTAGTCATCTGGCTTGCGCTCGTCTACTGGACCTACTCAGACGCCAAGCGGAGGATCGAAGATCGCTTCTTGGTGGCATGCGCAACTGCGGGAGCTCTGTTCCCGTTCGTTGGCTCGCTGGTTTACCTCATCGTCAGGCCGCCAGAGTTTCTTGAGGATGTTCGTGAGCGCGAGCTCGAAATTGCAGCAGCAGAGGCACGCCTGAACTCAGCGGGCGGCGGTACCTGCAGTCACTGCGACGAGCCGATTGAAAAAGACTTCCTGCGCTGCCCGTCATGCCTGCGGAAGCTTCGCGAGCCATGCAAGAGCTGCTCCAAGCCACTTGAGCCTGAGTGGCGAATCTGCCCTTACTGTGAGTCGGAAACTGCAGCTGTCGCCGGAGCGCCAGCAGGAGCAGCAGCCCGGCGTAAGCGGCCTGCCGGATCAGCCTCAAAGCGGCAGACCCCTGCAGGTGGTGCAGCTCGTAAGGCGTCAACCCAGAAGGCAGAAGCAACTGGGATCAGTGAAACTGTTGACGAAACCGTCGGTGAGTCTGCCCAGGCAGACTGATCCGCCCCAGCATCAGACCGAAAGGCCATCACACAATGCAGCGCACTCTCATCCTCGTAAAGCCCGACGCCTTCGCACGCGGACTTACCGGCGAAATCCTTGCTCGGTTTGAGCGCAAGGGACTCCGCATCGCAGCTCTGGAACAGCGGACGCTTGACGCCGAGACGGCTGGGAAGCACTACGAAGAGCACCAAGACAAGCCATTCTTTGGTGAGCTCGTTGACTTCATCACATCGGGCCCACTCGTTTCACTGGTGCTTGAAGGCCATGAGGCCATCGTTGCTGCCCGACAGATCATTGGATCAACCAACCCACTTGAGGCAACTCCCGGCACCATCCGTGGCGATTTTGCCCTTGAGGTTGGCGAGAACATGGTTCACGGCTCAGATTCACCCGAGTCGGCAGCTCGCGAGATCGGGATCTTCTTCCCCGGTCTTTCCTAACCCGCTTGGATCTCATTCTTGCTTCGGCCTCTCCGCAGCGGCGTACGCTGCTCGGGGAGGCTGGCTACGAATTTGAAGTAGCGCCAGCAGACGTCCCTGAAATCGCAGAGGGACCCGAGCCCGTTCACATCGCGCTCCTTAACGCGGAGGCAAAGGCGCGGGCTGTCGCGGCAGACAGGCCTAGCGAAGTTGCCGTTCTGGGCGCTGACACCGTCGTTGATGTTGGAGGTGTCCCGCTGGGTCAGCCAGCCGATGCGGCTGAAGCGGAGCGTCACCTTCGGATGCTCAGCGGCTCCCTTCACGAGGTCCACACGGGGGTCTGTGTTGTAGCCGGCGAGATTGAGCGAAGCGGGGTGGCTTCAACAAGGGTGCGGTTCCGCGAGGTCACAGACGCGGAGGTTGCTGACTACATCGCAAAGGGCGAATGGAAGGGTCGCGCTGGTGGCTATGCCATTCAGGAGTCGGGCGACGCATTCGTCACCGAGGTTGAAGGCGATTTCGACAATGTCATTGGACTGCCAATGCGTTTGGTCGTTGAACTGCTG
>CAZZKI010000328.1:0-1602 GCA_964654785.1 uncultured Solirubrobacteraceae bacterium | reverse complement strand
GAGGTCTCAACAACAGTCCGCTACGAGGGCCGACTTCGGACCATCGAAGCTGTGCGCGAAGCAGGGCTTGAGACCTGCGTGGGCGGAATCCTCAACCTTGGCGAGAGCCGTGAGCAGCGCGTTGAGATGGCATTCCAGCTGGCTGAGATCAACCCGACCAGCGTGCCTATCAACCTCCTCAACCCTCGCCCCGGCACCAAGTTTGGTGACCGCGACTACATGGAGCCGCTCGAAGCAGTCAAGTGGATTGCAATCTTCCGGCTGATCATCCCCGAGGCCCTCTTCCGCCTCTGCGGTGGCCGAGTGGAGAACATCGCTGACCTTCAGCCGCTTGCAGTCAAAGCTGGAATCAACGGAGTCATGATGGGCAACTTCCTCACAACTCTCGGCAATACGCCAGAGGAGGACCGCGCAATGTTTGAAGAGCTTGGTCTCAATGTGGCCCGCCAGGAGGACAACGGGTCCAACCCGCGCCCCGACAACCGCAGCGGCTGGCTCGAAGGTGAGACTCCAGACGTAATCGGCGACCACATTGCTGCCGCGCCGCAAGGCGATGGCACTGAAAGCTTCGAGCTTCGGTTGTGGGACCCATCCACTCAGCTTCGCTTTGAACCGAAGCGCAAGATCCCGCCGCGTCCCGACGGTGCACCAAACGTTGGCCAAGACCGCGCTACCCGTGAGCGCGAAGCAGCCCGTAAGGCCGCTTAAGCCCGAGGCGTCCAATGGGTGCGATCTCTGACCGACTGCAGGAACTTCGCGACCGAGGCCTACACCGTCGGACCCGCCTAGTCAGCGGCCCTCAGGGGCCCCATGTGGTTGTTGACGGCCGCCCCGCCCTGTTGCTGTGCTCCAACAACTACCTAGGTCTCGCCGACCACCCTCGCGTACGCGAGGCAGCAGCTGACGCTGCAATGCGTTGGGGAGTTGGCGCCGGCGCCTCGAGGCTTGTGAGCGGCACGATGACCGTCCACCGGCGGCTTGAAGACAGGCTCGCAGCGTTCGAGGGAACGGACTCCGCGATCCTCTTTGGGTCTGGCTACTTGGCCAACTCTGGTGTGATCTCCGCAATCGCGCAGTCGGGAGGAGTCGTCTTCTCAGACGAGCTCAACCACGCCTCGTTGATTGACGGGTGCCGGCTCGCTGGGGCTGAGACTGTCGTCTACAACCACTGTGACCTCGAACATCTTGAGTGGGGCGTCTCAAAGGCATCAGGGCGCCCGTCGGTAATCGTCACTGACTCAGTCTTCTCAATGGACGGCGACATCGCCCCATTGGAGGGGATCGTCAGCATCGCGCGCCGCTACGGCTCGCGAACTGTTGTGGACGAGGCTCACGGCACCGGTGTCGTAGGGCCCGAAGGCAGAGGTGCAGTCGAAGCGGCTGGGCTCAATGGCGAGATTGATGTCGTGATCGGAACCCTCGGAAAAGCTCTTGGCTCTTACGGCGCCTACGCAGCATGCAATTCGGAGATGGCTGACTGGCTCACCAACCGCGCGCGCACTTTGATCTTCTCCACTGCTCCTCCACCACCAGCAGTTGCCGGTGCCATGGAGGCACTGACAATTCTTGAGGAGGAACCACGGCGCGTCGAGAAGCTGCGCT
>CAZZKI010000327.1:0-1609 GCA_964654785.1 uncultured Solirubrobacteraceae bacterium | reverse complement strand
ATCGGATACCTGCCCAAAGTCGGTGCGCTCATCGAAGGCCCCGCCTTCACGCCCTCTCTTTCAGCACGCAAGAACCTGCTTGTTCTCACACGGCTGATCGGAATCCCCGACACCCGCGCCGACGAGGTCCTCGAGCAGGTTGGCCTTGGCGACAGGATGACCGACAAAGCCAAGACCTACTCGTTGGGCATGCGCCAGCGGTTGGGTATCGCGGCTGCACTGTTGACCTCACCTGATCTGTTGGTTCTGGACGAACCAACCAACGGCCTTGACCCCGCCGGCATTCGGGAGGTTCGAGACCTCCTTCGCTCGCTCGCAGACTCTGGGGTCGCGGTGCTTGTCTCGAGCCACCTCCTTGGCGAGCTCCAAGCAATCTGCGACGACGTTGTCCTGATCAACAACGGCCAAGTTGGTTACTCAGGCAGCGTGCAGGGAATCATCGCCAGCCAAACAGCTCAAGTAATTGCCCGCCCGGCTGATCCGGCCCAGCTCGAGAAGCTTCGCGCTGTCGCGGAGCAGTTTGGCGAGGTCACAGTCTTTGACAATGGGACTGTCGGGTTTGTAGGGGAACAGGACCAGGCAGGGCAGCTCAACCGGGCAGCTTTTGACGCTGGCGTGCTGCTCAGTGGCCTTGGGGTCTTGCGCCCGACTTTGGAGCAGGCCTTCTTCGCGATGACGGAAGGGGAAGGCTCTTGATCAATGTCCTGAGGAGCGAGTGGGTCAAGCTGCGCAGGCCTGCCTATCTGTGGGTGCCGTTCGGCATCACATTCCTCTTTGCAACGCTGTTCATGGTCCTCGGGATTCTCAACGCAGAGCTCGTGCCGGATCCGAACAGCGACACCCCAGGGAATCTCGTCACTGACTACACAGACCCACATGGAGCGGTCACGGTTGCCAACAGCATCTACGGGCTGATCGGAATGATCGCGCTTGTGATCTTCGCCGCCGCGATCGCAACTGAGTACACCCACGGCACGATCCGCAACCTTCTGATCCGCGAGCCTCGACGGGTCCGACTGATGATCTTCCGGTGGGCCGCGCTGATCAGTTGGGTCGGTTGCCTGGTCGCGGTGCTCGTAATCACTTGCATCATCTCTGGGCTCATTGCGATGAACATTGAGGGCTACCCGGTGAGCGCTTGGTTTGAAGCTGATGGGTTGAAGCACATTGGCTCGACCTTCATCTACCTCTGGCTTGCCCTGTCCCTGTTTGCGAGTTTCGGCGCGATTCTCGCGCTGGTCCTGAAGACTCCAGTTGCGGCCATCGGCATCGGCATTGCATGGTTCTTGATCGTCGAGTCCCTCTTAGGAGGCCTTCTTTCCGGCACCAAGGATTGGCTTCCCGGGAGTGTGATCGCGTCGGTTGGCAGCGGTGGGGACGAAGCACACGGCTTCTGGGATGGCCTCGCTTTGGCTGCTGGCTACATCGCAGTTCTGGGCGGCGCCGCGCTTGCGATGTTCAATCGCAACGATGTAGCTTCGTAACTAGGCGGCGCGAACCTAAGGGGAAGAAGCGGCGGGTTCCCTCCGCCAACTGATCCGCCGAAGCTCTGCTGCGACGCGTTCAGTCTCCCTGTCAACCACACCAGCGAGGAGGTCGTGGATCAACT
>CAZZKI010000326.1:0-1622 GCA_964654785.1 uncultured Solirubrobacteraceae bacterium | reverse complement strand
CCGGAACTTGTGGACCTTGACCCAGTTGGCGAACACGATGAGGCCGAACTTCACGCGATGGTCTCCGAGCATGCAGAGCGCACAGGTTCCGCTGTCGCCCGCAGGCTGCTTGCCGGTTGGGAGTCTTCAATTGGCTCCTTCGTGAAGGTCATGCCACGTGACTACAAGCGAGCCCTTGCCGACAAGGCCGCGGCTGGCGCTAACCAGGAAGGTGTGAAGGCTGATGGGTGAGGTAGGTGGCTTTCTTAGAATCGAGCGCGCTGACTTCGTAAAGCGCGACCCATCTGAGCGTGTTGGCGACTACGACCAGTACTTCGACCTGCGCCCGGAGCCTGAACTCCGTGAGCAAGGTGCCCGCTGCATGGACTGTGGTGTTCCCTTCTGCCACGACGGCTGCCCGCTTGGCAACCTGATCCCAGAGTGGAACGACCTCGTCTACCGCGGCAAGTGGCGCGAGGCTCTTGATTCTCTTCACCTGACCAACAACTTCCCTGAGTTCACCGGCCGCATTTGCCCGGCTCCGTGTGAGTCGGCGTGTGTCCTCGCGATCAACTCTGACCCTGTGACGATTGAGCAGATCGAACTCTCAATCGTTGAGCGCGGCTTCGAAGAGGGTTGGATCGTCGCTGAGCCGCCAGCTCATGAGACTGGCCGCAAAGTCGCAGTGGTTGGGTCGGGCCCAGCAGGCTTGGCTGTAGCCCAGGAGCTTCGTCGCCTTGGGCACGGAGTCACCGTCTTCGAGCGTGACGAGGGCCCGGGTGGCCTTCTTCGCTTTGGCGTGCCTGACGCGAAGCTCCCAAAGGACGTGATTGACCGCCGCATCAAGCTCCTTGAAGAAGAAGGCATTGAATTCCGCTTCGGCGTAGAGATTGGCGTTGACATTGACGCGCAACAGCTCCGAGATGATCACGACGCAGTCGTAGTGGCAATTGGCAGCCGTGTGCACCGTGACATGGACGCCGAAGGTCGCGAGAACGACGGAATCCACTTCGCCATGGACTACCTCTACCAGCGCAACCGAGCTGTGGCAGCAGAGGCTGGCCGCGAATCCCGTCCTGCCGAGCACACCATTAGCGCCAAGGGCAAGAAGGTCGTTGTTATTGGTGGCGGAGACACAGGAATGGATTGCATCAGCAACGCTCTTCGTGAAGGCGCGGAGGAAGTCACCCTTCTCGATGTCTATGGCGAGCTTCCGGAGTCAGGCCGTGACGAGCGCACACCGTGGCCACTGAGCCCTAAGCGCACGAAGTCGACATACGCGCTTGATGAAGGCGGTAAGCGCCAGTGGGGGACAGAAGTCACTCAGTTCGAAGGAGAGAACGGCAAGCTCACCAAGGTTCACGCCCACAAGGTGGAAGGCCCTTCATCACGCGAGCTTGTTGCTGTTCCCGGCAGCGAGCAAGTGATTGACGCCGACTTGGCTCTGATCGCAATCGGATTTACCCACCCAGAGCACGGTGGCCTTGTTGAGCAGCTTGGTCTTTCAGTGGACGCTCGCGGAAATCTCAAAGCTCCAGTCTTCAGCAGCTCGGTTGACGGCGTCTTCGCCTGTGGCGACTCACGGATCGGCCAATCGCTCGTGGTGACTGCGATCGCAGAAGGGCGCCGCTGCGCCCGCCTCG
>CAZZKI010000325.1:0-1624 GCA_964654785.1 uncultured Solirubrobacteraceae bacterium | reverse complement strand
CCGATCATCAACATCAGCGGCGGGACGGAAGTTGGCGCCTGCTTCCTTTCGCCTTATCCCGTCGAGCCGCTCAAGGCTTGTTCCCTTGGCGGAGCATGCCTTGGGATGGACATTGACGTCTTCGGGCCTGAAGGGGAGTCACTCCGTGGGCGCGTAGGTGAACTTGTCTGCAAGTCACCTTGGCCGGGTATGACACGCGGCGTCTGGAAGGACAAAGAGCGCTACTTGGAGTCCTACTGGAGCATGTGGCCGGGAGTTTGGCGCCATGGAGATTGGGCGATGGCTGACGACGAAGGGCAGTGGTTCCTGTTTGGGCGTTCAGATGAGGCAATCAACGTGGCAGGTAAACGCTTGGGGCCAGCTGAGGTTGAATCAGTTTTGGTCGCCGACCCAGCAGTTGCCGAGGCGGCCACAGTGGGAGTGCCTCATGAGACCAAGGGAGAGGCCGTCTGGTGCTTCTGGGTGCCTGTGGATCCCGAGGGCGACGATGTATCTGAGCGGCTGGTCGCTCAAGTTGCAGCCGAGCTTGGCCGCCCGTTCGCCCCGTCGCGAATGGTGCGAGTCCCTGCTCTCCCGAAGACTCGTTCGGCAAAGATCCTTCGGAGGGCAGTTCGCGCGGTTGCGATCGGGGAGGACCCTGGCGACCTGTCCAGCGCGGAGAACCCCGAAGCGCTCGAAGCGATAGCCGAAGCTCTTCGAGCTAGTTGAGGGCTTTTAGCTCTTCGACGATTCGCTGCCCGCTCTCGTACTCCCACGAGCGGCAGGCTGTTGCGCATTCACGGTGAGCTCGCAGGACTCGTCTGTCGCGACCCTCAGTCGCTGCTCCCACGATCATCAGGTCGGGTGCCGGGCCACCCTCATCTTCGAGGATTTGGATTGCTTCCATCGCCGGGACAAGCCCTGAAAGGTTGATCGCATCCCACGGAAGGCGGCGCGTTGTTCCGAGGAGGGCAATCCCTAGGGCACTCAGGAAAAGGACGCTAGGCACCAACTCCAGTGCTTGCAGTGTGTCCTTGGAGATGCTCGGGTTTGACTGGGCTTCGAGTACCCCTGCCACGCCGGCAAGCACAGCCAGCAGGACGATTCCCAAGCCAATCACTGGCCAAGTCAGAACCTCAAGGCGGGCCGCGAGATTGGACCTTCTGCGCGGTGAGCTGGTGCGCACAAGAAGCAGCACCCTGCTGCGCCGGTTTGATGCCCCGCTTCGGTTGAAGGCATCTTGGGTCGCGCGCTTAGGCGATGCCCACGAAAGGGGAGTCGCAAAGCCCGCAGCCTCAAGCGTCCACATCGCAAATGTCACAACGAGGACGATTCCAGCGGCTGCAGGGTTTGAGACGGCCAGCAGCGCAGCCCCAATACCAATCAAGCTTGTGAGGATCACCTTGGGCCTGTGGTCTGGGCGGGTCCAGACGGTGGCGGTCATGACGGCCAGGCCGCGATTACCAAGCCTCCTGATGATCCGGCTGAACTCGTCCACCTCTGCGATGGAGCAAGGCCTAATCGGGCTTGGCCTACCTGCTTGCTGTGTCGGCTCGTCGGGGCTCACACAGTTGATCTTCCCAAGCGGGTCACTCGGGAGTAGGCTCCGGCGCATGGAATCCACCGAACTTGCATTTGCCGGCGC
>CAZZKI010000324.1:0-1636 GCA_964654785.1 uncultured Solirubrobacteraceae bacterium | reverse complement strand
ACAAGCTGGAGGACCTCAGGCCCACCAAACTCAGTGATCTGGATTGCACGCATGGAGCGGAGCCTACCCACGCAGGCTGGCTAATACGGGTATTTGGAAGCGTAGGTGCGTCGTAAGCAGGCATGCGTGGCAGCGGTGGGAGGCAGACGACAGGTAGCCTGCAGGTCATGGCCCTTACAGTCGTCGGTTCAATTGCGTACGACAGCGTGCGCACCCCATTTGGCAATCGCGAGCGCATGCTCGGCGGTGCAGCCACTCACTTTGCCCTTTCAGCTTCGTTCTTTGACCAAGTTCGCGCAGTCGGACCAGTCGGGGACGACTTCACTGACGAGGACATCGCGATCCTTGAGACTCGCGGAACTGTCACCGACGATGTGGAGCGAGTCGCAGGCGGGGAGACTTTCTTCTGGGCCGGTGAATACGGCTGGGACCTAAACAGCCGCGAGACTCTTGAGACGCGCCTTGGCGTATTCGAGACGTTCGAGCCCAAGCTCAGCGATGAGTCCCGTAACGCAGAGACTCTCTTCCTCGCAAACATCCAGCCCGATGTTCAGTACGCAGTTCGCGAGCAGTGCTCCTCTGCGAAGTTCGTCGCGATGGACTCGATGGACCTTTGGATCGAAGTCGCCAATGAGAGCCTGCGCAAGGTCATCGCTTCCGTTGACTGCGTGATCCTCAACGATGCGGAACTTCGCCAACTGACCCGCAAGCCAAACCTTGTGGCGGCTGCACGCGAAGTTCTGTCCTGGGGGCCAAAGGCAGTTGTGGGCAAGCAAGGTGAGTACGGGGCAGCCCTCTTCACTGAGGACGGATTCTTCTCACTGCCGGCCTACCCACTGGAGAACGTGATTGATCCAACTGGCGCCGGCGACACTTTCGCTGGCGGATTCGTTGGCTATGTGGCAGCCCACATTGACCAAGAGATCAACCATGACCTCCTCGTTCGAGCCATGGCCTATGGCACTGCGCTGGCCTCCTACAACGTTGAAGAGTTTGGAACTGAGCGTGTCGCACGCCTCGCCCCTCGTGAAGTTCTCGTCCGAGTGGCAGAGTTGGAGCGGATCACTCGCTTCAACGATGTTCCTGTCGAACTTCGTAGCTAAGTAACTGGGCGCGCTGGCGCGCTGAATCAGAGTGACGACGGTCACCCGAACCTTTAGTGTTAGCGGACAATGACTGCGACGTTCATATGGATGATGGTGATCCTGAAGATTCCGATCTTCATGCTCTTCGGGATCGTCTATTGGGCGTGGAAGAAGACGCCAGTTGATGAGTTGAACGACGACAACGGCGGTCCCGGCACTCCAACGGAGCCAATTCGCCCTCGTGGTCGTGGGCCGCACGGCGAGCCGCAGCCACCTGCGCCGCAGCGCGTTCGCACAGGGTCGCCTCGCGAGACAGTTCGCAGAGGCTGACCGGACGGCAAGCCAGCCCCCTTTCGTGGCAGACTTGAAGAAGTGAGCGACCCAAGTTCAGTTCTTTCAGATGGCACGATTCGCCGCCTCGTAGAGGAAGGCAAGATCGTCATTGACCCGTGGGATCCCAACAAGATCCAGCCTGCGTCGGTGGACCTCCGCCTCGGCGATTCGTTCCGAGTCTTCAACAACCACAAGGTCACAGCTATTGACCTCGCTGA
>CAZZKI010000323.1:0-1656 GCA_964654785.1 uncultured Solirubrobacteraceae bacterium | reverse complement strand
TCCATGGCGGCGCCGGCTACATGGTCGAGTATGGAATTGAGCGCGCAGTGCGCGACGCTCGCCTCGGCCCCATCGGTGGTGGCACCGATGAAGTGATGGCCGAAATCATCAGCAAGCTGCTTGGGCTCTAGAGCTCAGTCGTTCGGCGAAACGACCTGCAGGCCAGGGATCCGCTCAAAGTCTTTGCGATCTAGCGTCGCGACAGTGGCCCCAGCTTCTATCGCGGTTGCCGCTATCCACCGGTCGTGCTGACCAATCATCTGGCCAGAATCCATCAAGCTCGCCGTGATCTGCGCGTGAATTCTCGCGACGCTTCGCGTAATCGGAAGAGCTTCAAATCTCTCAAGCACAGCTTCAACGAACGCAGTGCGGCGCGCACCTTGACCCGATGAGGACCGGTAGCTGCCCACTAAAAGCTCGCTTACAGTCACAGCGCTGATAGCTGCTGCATCGGGGTCGAACGTTGGATTGAAATCCAGGCTCGCCCCTTCCCGCTCGAGCTTGATCACGAGACTGGTGTCGATGATCAGTCCCATTCGAGTGGCGTGCTCCTCTCGGGCAAGTTGTTCATTTCCTCTCGGATACGACGGAGGTCTTCTTCGAAGTCCTCGTCTGGAGAGGGGGCAGCTTCAAGGATTGACATGAACTCCGACCAAGGCACCCACGTGCGCCTAGCGGGCCTGAACTCGGCGATAGTGCGACCACCGCGAGTGATTCTGAACTCCTCCCCATCAGCAACCCGATTGAGGAACTCCGACAAGTTCCGAGATAGCTCTGTGGCGGTAACTTCAGTCATAAATCAAACTTATCAGACTAATCTGATTCTAGGGAGCAAGCCCCCAATACTTAAGGCGTGGCAGACTTCCACGCACCCCGTCCCAACTTCAAGAAGGAGCTTCAAAACATGGGCGTACTTGATGGCAAGGTGGCAATCGTCACCGGTTCAGCGCAGGGCATTGGCCTTGCGACAGCAAAGCTGCTCAGCGAGCAGGGAGCAAGCGTCGTAATCAACGACCTCGACGTTGACAAGGCAAAGGAAGCAGCAGCGGGCTTCAGCGGCGAGACAGCAGTGTTCGGTGGCGACCTGACCAAGGGCGATGCCCCTGATCAGCTTGTCCAGACTGCAATTGACAGCTTTGGCAAGCTCGACATCATCGTCAACAACGCTGGCTACACGCTTGACGCGCCAGTCCACAAGATGAGCGACGACTGGTTCCAGAAGATGCTCGACATCCACGTGATCGCGCCATTCCGCGTAATCCGTGCAGCAGCCCCCCACCTTCGTGAGCCTGCCAAGGCCGAGAAGGAGCAGGGCATCGAGAACTTCCGCAAGATCGTGAACGTTTCCTCGATCTCCGGCACCATGGGCAACGCAGGTCAGGCCAACTACTCAGCAGGCAAGAACGCTGTTGTCGGCCTCACCAAGACTGTCGCCAAGGAATGGGGTCAGTTCAAGATCAACGTCAACGCTGTTGCCTTCGGCTACATCGAGACGCGTCTGACTGCCTCCAAGGTTGACGACAACGTCATGGAGATTGACGGCGAGAAGGTCCAGCTTGGTATTCCGGACCAGATGCGTGGAATGGCTTCAATGCTGATTCCGATCGGTCGCCCAGGCACACCAGAGGAAGCAGCCGGTGGCGTGTTCTTCCTTTG
>CAZZKI010000322.1:0-1658 GCA_964654785.1 uncultured Solirubrobacteraceae bacterium | reverse complement strand
CTTGGATTCGCTTTCTGCCTCGGCCTCACAACTCTGATTCGCTCCGCATACGGATACGACCCCCTGATTGATTGGGATGCGATTGCGATTGTCTCGATGATCGGCACGCCCCTCTTCTTCCTTGTTGGTTTGGGAGCGTTTGACTACTGGTTCTACTGGGCCTCAGGTCGCCCAACCCGCCCTGAAGACCACTCAGCTCACGGCGCGCATTCCTGGAAGGACTACTTCAAGGTCAACACCGACCACAAGGTGATTGGCGTTCAGTACGTCTGCACCACCTTCTTCTTCATGTTTGTCGGCGGCCTTATGGCGATGATGGTGCGCGCTGAACTTGCCGCTCCTGGCGCCCAGTTCGTTGACGGTCAGGACTACAACAGTCTCTTCAGCGTCCACGCGGCCCTGATGATCTTCCTTTTCATCGTTCCTGTTTTCGCAGGAATGGCCAACTATGTCCTGCCGCTGATGATCGGCGCGCCGGATATGGCGTTCCCCCGCCTCAACGCTCTTTCCTTCTGGCTTCTGCCTATCGCAGGCACCCTGATGACCATGAGCTTCCTCATGCCGGGTGGTGCGTTCGCCTCTGGTTGGACTGCTTATGCGCCGCTTTCCACGACCCAGCCGTTGGGTCAGATGTGTTTCACCATCGGGGTCCAGTTTGCGGGAGCATCTTCAATCGCAACGGCCCTCAACTTCTTGGTCACGATCATCACCATGCGTGCTCCAGGAATGAGCTTCTGGCGGATGCCACTGCTCGTTTGGGCCAACTTCGCTACTTCACTTCTCGTCGTAATCGCGACGCCGTTCATCGCTGCATCGCAGTTCTTCATCCTGCTTGATGTAGCGCTCGGCTTCCACTTCTTCGACGCAACGATCACAAAGGGCACCCAAGGAAGCGTGCTCATGTATCAGCACGTCTTCTGGTTCTACTCGCACCCTGCGGTGTACATCATGATGCTCCCTGGCTTCGGGATCGTCTCCGAGATCCTCGCCGTCAAGAGCCGCAAGCCAGTCTTTGGCTACCGGATGATGGCTTTCTCACTTCTTGCCATCGTGCTCCTCGGCTTCACCGTCTGGGCACACCACATGTTTGTCTCAGGAATGCAGGACTGGATCCGCATTCCGATGATGATCACCACCGCCCTCATTGCGATCCCGACTGGAATCAAGATCTTCTCGTGGCTGGGGACCATGTGGAAGGGCGTCCTTCATCTTGACACCCCGATGCTCTTTGCCCTCGGCTTCATCACCATGTTCACACTCGGTGGCCTCTCTGGAGTCATGCTCGCAATGGTGCCGCTCGATATTCACGTCTCCGACACCTACTTCGTTGTGGCTCACATCCACTACGTCCTCTTTGGCGGAGCTCTCTTCACCATCTTCGGCGGGATCTACTACTGGTTCCCCAAGATGACCGGGCACATGTACAACCAACGCCTCGGCAAGATCCACTTCTGGGCAACCTTCATCTTCTTCAATGCCACGTTTGCTCCGATGCACGTGATCGGTATTCAGGGAATGCCTCGCCGCGTAGCCGATTACGCAGAGCAGTTTGCTGCTTGGAATCTCGTTATCTCAATCGCTTCGTTTGCACTGGGACTCTCCATGCTTGTGTTCCTTTACAACGTGGTGAACAGCTGGCGCAACGGCCCAATTGCTGA
>CAZZKI010000321.1:0-1660 GCA_964654785.1 uncultured Solirubrobacteraceae bacterium | reverse complement strand
GACTCAGGTGCCGCAGTCAGGTCACGCTCGGCGAGCCGGCGGCCCAACTCCGCGCCACGGCTGTTGCTCACGCCGACTGCGTCACTCCGTTGCGTTCAGCAACAAGGTCAACGATCTCGCCCATGATCTTGGTGAGGTCGTAGTCCTTCGGCGTGTAGACCGCGGCTACACCTGCTGACTCAAGCTCGGGGACGTCTTGGTCGGGGATGATTCCGCCAACAACGACTGGGGTGTCTCCGGTACCCGCGTCCTTGAGGGCGTCAATCACCGAAGGGATTAGTTCGCGGTGCGAGCCCGAGAGAATCGAGAGGCCGATTACGTGGACGCCTTCCTGACGGGCTGAAGCTGCGATCTGGGATGGGGTGAGGCGAATCCCTTCGTAGACCACATCCATGCCCACATCACGGGCGCGGACAGCGATCTGCTCAGCACCGTTGCTGTGACCGTCAAGGCCGGGCTTGCCAACAAGGATCCTGATCCGGCGGCCAATCGCTTCGGAGACGGAGTCAACCCGGTCTCGAAGAGCTTCCAGTTCGGCATCGTCGCCAAGGCTGCCTGCAGCTTCGCCGACGCCAGTTGGGGCGCGGTATTCGCCAAATGTCTCACGCAGGGTCTTTGACCATTCGCCTGTGGTGGCGCCTGCACGCGCAGCCTCAATAGTGGCGGGCATGATGTTTTCGTCCGCGGTGGCGGCGACGCGTGCAACCTCTGCCAGCGCTGCATCAACTGCCGCTTGGTCGCGCTCGGAGCGCCACTTGGTGAGAGCTTCAGTCTGCTGGGCTTCTACTGCTGGGTCAACAACGAGGATTCCGCCTTCGCTGTCATCAGTGAGTGGGCTGTCTTCCGTCTCGCGGTAGTCGTTGAGGCCAACAACCTTCTGCTCGCCGTCCTCAATGCGACGGATGCGCTCACGGTGACTCTCTACAAGTTGCGCCTTCATGTAAGGCACGGCCTCAACTGCGCCGCCTTGCTCAGCAACCACAGCCATTTCGGCACGGGCGCCTTCAAGAAGCTCGTCAACGAGGCCTTCCATGACCTTTGAGCCTTCGAAAATGTCTGGGTAGTCAAGAACATCAGACTCGTACGCGAGTACCTGCTGAATGCGCAATGACCACTGCTGGTCCCAAGGGCGGGGGAGGCCAAGGGCCTCGTTCCAAGCTGGCAGCTGAATTGCCCGCGCGCGAGCGTCACGGCCAAGAGTTACAGCGAGCATCTCAAGCACGATGCGTTGGACGTTGTTCTCTGGCTGAGCTTCAGTCAGGCCAAGGGAATTGACCTGTACCCCGTAGCGGAAGCGACGCAGCTTCTCGTCCGTGACGCCGTAGCGCTCGCGGCCAAGCTCATCCCAGAGGATTCCCATCGCGCGGAGCTTGGCGTGCTCCTCAATGAACCGGACGCCGGCGTTAACAAAGAACGAGATACGGGAGAAGACCTGCGGCATCAGCGACTCGTCAACCCGCTCGCGGACTGCGTCAAGGACTGCGATCGCGTTGCTCATCGAGTAGGCGATCTCCTGAACCGGGGTGGCTCCAGCCTCCTGCAGGTGGTAGGAGCAGATGTTGATCGGGTTCCACTTCGGAACGTTGGTGACGGTGTAGGCCACCATGTCGGCGATCAAGCGCATCGAAGGGCCGGGCGGGAATGAGTAAGTCCCGCGGGC
>CAZZKI010000320.1:0-1662 GCA_964654785.1 uncultured Solirubrobacteraceae bacterium | reverse complement strand
ACGAGGCCTGGGTCTTGGCGCGAGTCAAGTTCGACTGTCTGATCGTCACTTGATCGCCCTTGCATCGTAGATAGATTCTACCGGGCCGCGCTGAATCACGCTGACCCGCAAGAACGCCAATTTATCGGGCTTCTTTGACCCTCTAAGCGCCGTCGAGGATAACTGCGAGAGCTTCCCTGATTGAAGCCACTTCCCGTGCTTTGCCACCCGCTCCCGGGGGTGCGACAACAGGCTTGAGGCCAAATTTGGCTGCTTCAGCAAGGCGGTGGTCGGGGTGCGCAACCGACCGCACCTCGCCAGTAAGGCCAAGCTCACCAAAACAGGCGATCGGGCCTTTGCCACCGCCTGGGACAACGCCCTTGGCTGCAGCTGCAACAGCGACTGCGACTGCAAGGTCCGCCCCGGGCTCGTCCACCCGAACACCGCCAACCACGTTGAGGAACACGTCAGCGCTTCCCAAGGACACCCCGCCGTGGCGGGAGAGAACTGCGAGGACAAGCGCAAGGCGGTTGCGGTCAATGCCATTCGCAAGCCGTCGCGGCTGTTGAAGCTCCGATGGTGAAACGAGCGCCTGCACTTCAACCAGCAGCGGCCGAGACCCTTCCATGGCGCACATCACGATGCTGCCCGGTGCGCGGGTCGCCTCTGCCACAAAGCGGGCGCTGGCGTCAAGTACTTCCACCAGGCCACCGTCAGCCATTTCAAACACTCCAGCTTCAGCTGTGCTGCCAAACCTGTTCTTCATCGCGCGCAGCGTCCTGTAAGTGCGCTCCTGTTGGCCGTCAAAGCGCAACACGCAGTCAACAAGGTGCTCAAGCACGCGTGGACCTGCGAGGTCCCCTTCCTTGGTGATGTGGCCGACCAGAACCAAAGCAGTCCCTTGTGACTTGCAAGCTCGCATCAAAGCGCCAGCCACCTCACGGACTTGGCCGACGCTCCCTGGGGCGCCGCTAAGCCCATCCGCGTGCAGAGTCTGGACGGAGTCAATTACACAGACTGAGGGCCGCTCAGCCTGAAGTGTCGCCACCACCGTTCCGAGGTCGGTCTCAGCGAGGACAGGTACATCCAGAGCCCCACCCCCAAGCCTCTGGTGGCGCAGGCGTATCTGCTGGGCTGACTCCTCAGCGCTGACGTAAAGGACCTTCTCGCCCCTGTCAGCAATGTTGGCAAGAGCCATTCCAAGCAGAGTGCTCTTGCCAATTCCCGGGGCCCCACCGAGCAGCACTGCAGAACCTGGAACCAAACCACCGCCAAGGACACGGTCAAGCTCACCAATCTGAGTTAGGTGCCGCTCCTCTGCGCTGGTTGACACTTCACGCAGTGGCGTCGGGGTCGCAGCCTTGCCGATCTTCGTCTTGGTCGGGCCGCTGGTGCCCTCGCGCTTCTCCTCGACTAGCGTGTTCCACTCCTCGCAACCTGGGCACTGGCCATGCCAACGGGCGGCCTCATGGCCGCACTGGCTGCAGACGTGAACTGTGGTTGCACGGGCCATGGCTACTGCCAATCAGACGCGGTCAGCCGGACGGATCTGACCGCCCAGCTAGTTCACGAGCAGAGTTGGCGCAGTTACGCGCGCTAGCTACGCACGCACGACGAGAAGCCCTCGTCGTTGTGCTTGCCGTCGCAAAACGGTTTATCGGACGAATGGCCGCAGCGGCAGAG
>CAZZKI010000319.1:0-1676 GCA_964654785.1 uncultured Solirubrobacteraceae bacterium | reverse complement strand
CGGAACCAGTTGACGTAGAAGATCTTCGGAAGCTTGTCTGCATCTGCAGAAGCGCCGATCTTCAGCCAGTGACCGATGTAGTCAGCCATGTTGTAGCCAGCGAACGGAAGCTGAGCAAATGGGTCACGTCGGAGAACGCCCATCGCTCCGGCAGCTGCTGCTGTTGTCTCGGAGGACATGGTGGCCCCAAGGAAGGTGCCGTGTTTCCAGTCAAATGCCTGGTGAACGAGCGGCACAACGCCTGAGCGGCGACCGCCGAACAGGATTGCGTCAATTGGCACGCCCTCTGGGTCGTCCCATGACGGTGCGATTGCTGGGTCCTGCGACGCAGCAACGGTGAAGCGAGCATTCGGGTGCGATGAAGGAGTCTCCGAGTCTGGAGTCCAGTCGTTGCCACGCCAGTCGATCAGGTGCGCCGGTGGCTCCTTGGTCATGCCCTCCCACCAGACGTCGCCGTCATCGGTGAGCGCACAGTTTGTGAAGACTGTGTTCTCCTTGATCGTGGCGATGGCGTTCGGATTGGTGTCGTCACCGGTGCCTGGGGCGACTCCGAAGAAGCCTGCCTCTGGGTTGATGGCGTAGAGACGGCCGTCTTCCTTGAACTTCATCCATGCGATGTCGTCGCCGACAGTCTCAACCTTCCAACCAGGAAGTGTCGGGATGAGCATCGCGAGGTTGGTCTTGCCACAGGCGGACGGGAACGCAGCTGCCACGTGCTTGACCTCACCCTCCGGTGAAGTGAGCTTGAGAATCAGCATGTGCTCGGCCATCCAGCCCTCGTCGCGTGCCATTACGGAAGCGATGCGAAGCGCGAAGCACTTCTTGCCGAGGAGGGCGTTGCCGCCGTAGCCGGAGCCGTATGACCAGATCTCGCGAGTCTCTGGGTAGTGGACGATGTACTTCGTGTCCGCGTTACATGGCCAAGTGACGTCCTGCTGGCCTTCCTCAAGCGGAGCTCCAACTGTGTGGACGCATGGCACGAAGTCGCCGTTGTCGCCGATCACATCGAGAGCGCCTTGGCCCATGCGAGTCATAACGCGCATTGAGACAACTACGTAAGGAGAGTCTGTGAGTTCAACACCAACGTGAGCAATTGGTGAACCGAGCGGGCCCATCGAGAAAGGCACGACGTACATCGTGCGGCCCTTCATGGCACCGTCGAAGATCCCGTTGAGCTCTGCGCGCATCTCTGCAGGGGCGCGCCAGTTATTGGTTGGGCCAGCGTCGATCTCCTGCTCTGAGCAGATGAAAGTGCGGTCCTCAACTCGGGCAACGTCAGCGGGGTCTGACAGAGCAAGGTATGAGTTAGGCCGCTTCGCCTCGTTAAGGCGCTGGAAGGTGCCAGCGTCAACGAGCTTCTGACAGAGGGCGTCGTATTCCGCCT
This sequence comes from uncultured Solirubrobacteraceae bacterium, assembly GCA_964654785.1. Taxonomy (GTDB): domain Bacteria; phylum Actinomycetota; class Thermoleophilia; order Solirubrobacterales; family Solirubrobacteraceae; genus WLNJ01. The sequence continues at coordinate 292 of CAZZKI010000319.1, read as the reverse complement.
CCGAGCCGTCGCACCAAACGATTTCGTCTGGCTTGGTGAGGGCTGCGATCTCTTCGACCCAGGCCTTCAGCTTGGCGTTGTTTGTGGGGGCTTCGGTGGTGCTCACATCTGCTCCTTATTTTGAAGCCGGCCGGCCGGGGGCGGTCGCCGGGGTCTGAAATCAAAAAGCCCCACGTAGTACGTGAGGCAAGACACCGAATGATGCCGATTCCGGCGGCGGTTTGTCGGCCGCCGCCGGAGGTTCGGATCAGGCTGGGCGCTTCGGGATCAGAACGAGTCGCTTGAACTCTGC
>CAZZKI010000318.1:0-1690 GCA_964654785.1 uncultured Solirubrobacteraceae bacterium | reverse complement strand
AACGCTGTGCCTGAAGCAAGTTGGGGCCTGCACCTTGCGGATATGAACATCGCAATGGGCAACCTGCTCGCAGTTGCGAAGGCTGAGGCTGGCGCTTACAAGTAATTAGCGCCCTACTGGTCGGACGCTTTCCGCAGGGTCAGAGCGCTAGATGGAGCTTGAGTGCATTGTCGAGCTGCTCAAGCAAGTGCGGTGGGAGATTGCCAGCAGGAACGCCGATCCGTTCGACTGCAATTGACCGAACCTGCTCAGCCTGAGCCTTGGAATCGCGAGCTAGACCGGTCTCCTCGGCGCTGAGCGCCACCTGGAATGGGTAGATGCGCTCCGTGTTCGTGGTAACTGGGACAACCGTGATCACTCCACGCCCAAGTCGCTCCGCGACCCGGTTTGCACCGTCGTTGCTGACGACCACGCACGGCCTGCGCTTGCTTGCCTCGGCCCCTAGCGTCGGGTCAAGATTCGCCATCCGTATCTCGCCTCGACGCATTAGTTCAGCCCATCAGACACTGCTGAATCCCAAGCCTCAGCTTCGCCTGCAGCCCATTCGTCCCAGGCGGCCTCATAGGCGGGCCCCAGCTCAGAGGCTTGGAGCAGCCGCACAGCTTTGTGCACCACAGCGGACCGTGATTCGACACCCTTCTCCGCTGCATAGGCATCAAGGAACTCAATGTCTTCGTCCGGAAGGCTAATGCTCACTTTCATACCCCAATACTACCGCTGGTAGGAACCCTCTTTCAACTCCCATGTCCTGGCTAGCCTCAAGCCGCGCTGGGTTCGCCCCTCTCTAGTCTCAACCCCATGAGCGGATCACTACAAGGGCAGACAATCTTCATAACTGGTGCGACTGGCGGAATCGGGGCTGCCACCTCGCGCGAGTTGATCAAGCGCGGTGCCAACGTTGTCGTCACGGACGTCGGAGCTGAGCAAGTCCAAGACTTGGCCACCGAGCTTGGCGAGCGAGCCCTCCCCCTCGTGGTTGACGTCACTGACCGCGGGTCCATAGACCAAGCGGTCGCGAAGGCAGTCGAGCACTTCGGCAAGGTTGACATTGTCTTCGCAAACGCTGGCATCGCAAACGACCCGCCGCTCACCGTCACCAGCCTTACTGACGAGATGTACGAGAAGGTCATTGACGTGGACCTAAACGGCGTTTGGCACACCGTCCGTGCCGGCCTGCCACAAGTGATTGAGAACGGCGGCTATGTCCTGATCACTTCGTCGATCTACGCGTTCATGAACGGTGTTGTCAACGCCCCGTATGCAATGTCGAAAGCCGCAGTGGAACAACTTGGGCGCGCTCTGCGAACGGAACTGGCCTACCGCGGAGCAAGCGCCGGAGTCCTCTATCCAGGTTGGGTGGACACAAACATCGCAAAGGTCGCGATGCGCGACCCTGGGCCAATCAAGGAACTTGCTGACCATGCCTTCCGCGGACCCTTGGGCCGGGCAATCACCCCAGAGCGGGCCGCAAAGGCGATCGCCAACGGGATGGAAAAGCGAGCGCCGCGGATCATCGTGCCTCGGCGATGGATTCCGTTCTCAATGCTGCGAGGCCTCTTCAACATGGCGGTTGACTCGATCATGGAGCGCGACGCGAAGATCGCGGGCGTAATTGAACGGATTGACGAGGAAGCCCTAGGCAAGCGCTGAGGCTTGAACCTAGGGAGTCACGAATAACAGGATGTAGGCT
>CAZZKI010000317.1:0-1703 GCA_964654785.1 uncultured Solirubrobacteraceae bacterium | reverse complement strand
AATCAAGCTCTTCAAGGCCTTCGGGATCCGAGTCGGAGTTGATGTTTCTTGGTTCGTGATTCTGTTCATCGCGATCTTCTGGCTGTCCGGCGTCTTTAAGGACCTTCTTGGCGGCAAGGAGATGACCGCCTACTTCACAGCGGTCGCCACAGCCCTCCTCTTTTTCGGATCTCTGCTGGCCCACGAGATGGGCCACGCTGTCATGGCTAAGCGAGCGGGAATCCAAGTTCCCCGAATTGACCTGTGGATGCTCGGAGGAATGGCCCGCATGGACCGCGAGCCTGATACTCCGGGTCAGGAGCTGAAGATCGCTGTCGCTGGCCCCGCCGTGTCGCTTCTGGTCGCCTTCGTCTGTCTCGCTATCGGAGCTGGACTTGAAGGCACCAAGGCAGTCATTGACACTGCTGAGCTGAAGGGCACCAGCCCGGTCACACCCGTGTTCCTCGCGCTGTCCTTCGTGGCGACGATGAACATCGTCATCTTCATCTTCAACCTGATCCCCGCCTGGCCACTTGACGGTGGCCGGGTAGCCCGAGCGCTTGCATGGAAGTTCACTGGGTCAAAGACCCGAGGCACGATCATCAGCGCCAAGCTCGGCCGTGGCTTCGCTTGGATCCTCGCTGCGCTTGGAATGTTCGAGATCATCAACGGCAGCCTCGGCGGCCTTTGGTGGTTGATGCTCGCCTTCTTTATCGGTCAAGCGGCCCGTGGCGCGCTGATCCAAACTCAGGTCACGAGCCAGCTTGGCGATCGCACGGTGATGGACCTGATGGACAGGCACCCTGTCACGCTTCCGGGCGACATTGATGTGGTTCGAGCCTCGGACGAATGGTTCACCCGTTACGGGTGGTCGTGGTTCCCAGTTGTGGACGAATTTGGCCGCTTTGCTGGAATCGCTCGCGAGGACAAGGTTCGCGAAGCTGCTGAGAACCCGGGATTGGGGGCACCTCAGCCGGTTGGGGACCTGGTGGAACCAGGCTCGGGAATGGAGTGGTCAATTGATGAAACCACGAAGCTTGAAGCTCTACTTTCGTCTGAATCGCTCAGCGTTAACGGGGCACTGATGGCAGTTGACGAGCATGGAGTTCTGCAAGGGGTCATCACAGTCGAGCAGGTTCGCGCTGCACTCCGAGAGCGGCAGGAGTAGGCTCCTAGTTGCGCGTGCGTGCCCGCTCCGCCCAGTGGGGCGCACAGGCGCTCACCGAGGACCTTCGGTGATGATCCAAACCGAGCTTTAGCGAGTAAAACAAGCACTATGCCTAACCATGACGTCTTGATAATTGGAGCCGGCCTCGCAGGCCAGCGCGCAGCCCTCGCCGCAGCTGAAAAGGGTGCCACTGTTGGCATCATCAGCAAGGTCCACCCCGTTCGCTCGCACTCTGTTGCAGCGGCTGGTGGCATCAATGCAGCGCTTAACCCTGAGGACTCTTGGGAGTCCCACGCCTTCGACACCGTCAAAGGTTCCGACTACCTCGGAGACCAAGACGCGATCGAAGTCATGTGCAAGGAAGCCCCAGACGAGATCCTGTGGCTCGAGCACGCTGGTGTGACCTTCCACCGCAACGATGTAGGTCAGCTCGGCACCCGCGCATTCGGCGGTGCTTCACAGGCTCGCACCTACTACGTCGCTGACATCACCGGCCAGGCGATCCTTCACGTGCTCTACGAGCGCCTGATGAAGCACCATGACCAGATTGACCGTT
>CAZZKI010000316.1:0-1724 GCA_964654785.1 uncultured Solirubrobacteraceae bacterium | reverse complement strand
AAAAGGCCCGAGGTGCTCAGCACCCCGGGCCAGTTCAACAACTAGTACCTAGCGACTAACGCTTAAGCAGACCACCAAGGAGGCTGCTGAGGTTGATGCCTGAGGTGCTTCCACCGCCGAGGTTAAGACCGCCAGCGAGACCGCTGAGGCTGCCGAGGTTGGTCGTGCTCAGGTTGAAGCCCTTGAGCAGGTTTGAAACGTTGCCGATCAGCGAGTTGAGATCAAACGCAGTGCTCGACGAAGTCGTGCGGGTGTTGATCTTGGTCGCGATCTGGTTCGCTGTTGGCTGAAGCTTCGCAGCTGCTGAGTTGCAAGCAGCCTGCAGCTTGGCCGGAGCCTTGGTGCAGAAGCTTGAAAGGTTCGGTGCTGTCACACCAGCGCTGGCGGTTGCGCTACCCATGCCGAAGGCACCGATGGCTGCTACAGCGAAAGTGATTGACAGGATCTTCTTGCTCACAGTGAGTCTCTCCTCTGTTCAATCCGGTTCCAAGACCCGGAATCTGAAACGGAATCGTACATAGTCTTCGGACAGATGCAAGTGGCGCGTGGACGCTCTGTTTCACAATTCAGGACACGCTTTTCCGGCAAATCACTCTAATCGCCCGAATTGGCGGGGATTTACTCGCCGGCAGGTACCAAAGTAAAGAATTTGCAAAAAAGTTTCGCGAAGCTATCTCGAAGCGACCTGAAGCGCAATTGCAACAGAAAGCTTGATCACCGCTCCCCTCATCCCAAAGTAGGTGAGGTGGCTTCCATCAGTTCGAACGGGCTTGCCGTCAACAAAAGCCGGGCAGCCTTGGGGCCTGCAGTAAACGTCAGTCATGCCAACGTAGCCTGCGCCGCTCGCCCCCGCTAGCTGAGTGAACGACAGGTCAAAGGCCGCCCCCATCTTCGCCCGCTCTGGCTTTGCGTTACAGACACTCACCTGGTTGTCCCGGCCAAGGCACCTCTCGAAGCTCGGCGCTGCAGGGACGACCCCAACCCAGAGGACATGCCCCGCTGCGGACTTAAGCCCGTCAAGGAACTCCTTGGTCCGAGCTGGATTACGCACGACCGCCATTGAGAACACAACAAGCGCCGGCTTGAGCCTCTTGACTTGGGCGAGAGCAAGCTTTGCAGTGTCAGCGCACGACACGCCACTCTGGTTGCGCTTCGCCGAAGTCGGGTCAACCGGGTCACAGGCGGTGGCGGTGACAGTCGTGAGGGTCACACCTCGGGGAAGGATCGAGCCGAGCGTTTCCCTCCACTGCGCGGCATACGAGTTTCCGTAGAGGACTACGTTGCGGCTGGCGCCGACTGGCCAGCGGATCCCGCCAGTCCCTCGCCCCTCAACCCGGCAGCTGGCGATGGCGCTCGCAGTTGTCACCTCCCAGCAGCGAGCCGGGCCAAGGTTCCTTCCCGCCGCAGCGAGCTCAAGGCTTGCGCTGGTTGCCGTTTGCAGTGTGAGTCCTGCCTCCACCTTCTCAGCCCACATTGGCACCGGCAGGCCAGCGGCAGCGCCAGAGGCCTTTGGGTAGGAAGGCTCGGGGCGCACCAAGGAAACAAGCACCAGGACAACAACGGCCGCCAGCACGCCCATCGACGCAATTGCGCCCTGCCGCGACGGCCGACTTCCCACCCCAATACGTCTGAATGGCTGCTCGATGAGCTTCCAACTGAGCCACGCAAGAACAACTGAGAACACAAACAGGCCAGCAGCTCGCACCGGCAAGGCGAGGTCACTG
>CAZZKI010000315.1:0-1729 GCA_964654785.1 uncultured Solirubrobacteraceae bacterium | reverse complement strand
TGAGTCAATGAAGATGGAGATGCCAGTTGAAGCTGAAGACGCCGGCACTGTTGCCGAGATCCGCTGCGAAGAGGGCCAGGCAGTATCTGAGGGCGACACTCTCGTCGTACTCGACTGACGATGGCCGGCGCAGTCCTGCGCGACGAGCCCGCTGAGGGCATCGTCCGCCTGACAATCAGCAACTCGGACAAGCGTGGGGCACTTGACCACCCAATTCTTGACTCGCTCGCCAATGAGATACCCGGGCCCGATGAGGCCCGCGCAGTAATCCTCACTGGCGAGTACCCGATGTTTTCTGCCGGGTATGACATCGGTGACATCCCGGAGGAGGTCTTTGCAGAGGAGGCGGAGAAGTTGATCGCCCACCCGTTTGCCGCGGCACTTGAGGGATTAGACCGCTGCGAGGTGCCAGTAGTCGCAGCCATTACCGGCCACGCAATTGGCGGCGGGCTTGAAATAGCCCTCGCCTGTGACCTGCGAATCACCGCACCCGAAGCCAAGTTCGGAATGCCTCCGGCCAAGCTAGGCCTCGTGTACTCGCACACTGGGCTCCGGCGTTTCCTTGATGCGATCGGCGAACCCCGCACCCGCGAACTCTTCCTCCTTGGCCGCAGGATTGATTCAAAGACTGCTCTCGACTGGGGACTCGTCAACGAGATCGCCCGAGAAGGAGAAGTTGCCGATGCCGCTATTGAGATCGCCCAAGAACTCGCGGCCAACGCTCCACTGTCTATCCGCGGCAACAAGCGAATTCTCAGGGAGCTCGCAAAAGCTGCTGGTGAACTTGACCCAACAGTTGAAGAGGAACTGATTGAGCTTCGGCGCGCCTGTTTCTCGTCTGCAGACTTTCGTGAGGGTGTTGCAGCCTTTGCGGAGCGCAGAAACGCTGAATTCAAGGGCGAATAGACATAGGCGCCGCCTCATGGGCGGCTCTCTAAAGGTTTGAAAAAGCTCTTGCACTAAGTGAGCCAGGTCACACGGTGGCCCATTTGGGTAGGTAGCCTTGGTCGAGTTATCGCTGCAAAGCTGACACTCCACCGACGCGGCTCAACCCTCGTCGCATTCGCAGCAGCAACCGCGCTGATTGCCCTTTCAGGGGCATCTGCGGCCGTCGCTGCCCCACCTCTTGCCAAGGAGCCAAACCAGTTGCGCAACCATGCGCCACTGCGCACAGGCACTCATGTCGGCCTCATTGCCCACGCTGGTGACACTGGCGGAGCTGAGCCGGGAACTACACCGCCAGGCACGATCCCGGGCACCATCCGCGCAGACCTTCAACTCGGAGCAGCAGTTCCTGACCGAATGCTCCTTGCATGGCTTAAGTCAGCCTCGCCGCAACCAACTGACGAAGTCCTTCGCCTGATCCCTGCTGCAACTGCTGCAAGCTCAACGCTTCCGGCCCTTCGTGCCAACGTGATCAGGATCGCAATTGACTTCCTCAACAACCCAACGCTTGAAGACAAGGGCAGCGCCAACCGAAGCAAGATCATCTGCGCCCTTGGCGGCAAGCAGGCGTGCGCCGAGCGCTGGGCATGGTGTGCGATCTTCGCCTCCTCCGTCTGGCGGATGGCCGGCGTACGTGCCATGACCCTAACCCCACCTGTTGGCGGCCTCGTCCAGTGGGGCATTGCCCACAAGCGCTGGCACGATGTAACGACGACGGCTGGCAAGAGTTACATCCCCGCAGCTGGTGACATCGTTGCCTACGGGTGCAACGCAAAGCGCACCT
>CAZZKI010000314.1:0-1735 GCA_964654785.1 uncultured Solirubrobacteraceae bacterium | reverse complement strand
GTTTTCGCTTCTTACGCGGAGAAGTTCATCTCCACCAACGCCAAGAAGACTGCGCCTTTCTTCCTCTGGGTAACTCCAACTGCTCCGCACACGACAACTACGACCGGTGCCAACGAGGGCTCGCCAGCAATCGCTCCTTACCGTTACCGCAATCTGTTTGCGACCAAGTCGATGCCACTGTCGCCCTCTTACAACGAGGCCGATGTGTCAGACAAGCCATGCATCCAGAGCTTCTTCTGCTGGTTCCCATCACTCATCCCTCAGGCTGAACAGCTTGCAACCAACCACTACCGCGGCCGCCAACAGGCGATCATGGGAGTGGACGACCTTGTCGGCCGAATCGTCGCCGCAGTCAAGAAGAGTGGCGAGGCGAGCAAGACGCTGATCATCTTCACCTCTGACAATGGTTGGCTCCTTGGCGAACACAGAATCCTCGCCCAGAAGCAGTTCGGCTTCACTGAGTCGATCAAGGTTCCGCTTGTTATCAGCGGACCTGGCTTCACTGGTGGCAAGCGCGTCGCTCCGCCGGTAACTAACGCAGACCTTGCCCCAACGATCCTGCGTGCAGCTGGAGCTACCGCGGGCCGCCCACAGGACGGCGTAGCTCTTCAGGATGTTGTGACCTCACCATCTAACTGGTTGAGCCGAACAGTGGTGATTGAGACCGGAGAGAATCCGCGTGCTCCGTACTACGACGGCATCCGCAACAGTCACTACAGCTTGGAAATCCTCCACGGCGGTGGCCTGCCATTGCGTTACGAGCTGTATGACCTGAGCAAGGATCCGTTCCAGATGAACGCGGTCACGGACGACCCTGCATATGCCAGCGTGCTTGCTGAGTTGATCGCCCAGACGCAGCGCCTGCATGGCTGCTCCGGTGCAACCTGCATTGACAAGAGCACTCCTCCGGCCAGTCCGGCGAACAGCACTCTTGATGATGTGAGCCTGACAACAGGCCTTCACACCGGCTCTTAGGAGTCGGCCCCTCCCCCGACGTCTGAAGCCGGGGCGCTTGAGCGCCTCGGCTCCACTCTGCTCTCTGGCTAACCTGAAGCTCAGATGTTCGACCGAATTCAAGAGCGAATGGCTAGGAAGCTTCAAGTCCCCACCGCGGACCAAGCGTTGCCCGGGCGAACTTCGCCTGCCTACCGGGTCCCGGCAGCGCACGAAGTCCTTGGGAATCCATTGGTTGGTGCTTGGCCCGAAGGGTTTGAGGAGGTCGGCTTTGGCATGGGCTGCTTCTGGGGTGCAGAGAAGGCCTTCTGGCAGATCCCGGGCGTCTACACCACCGTTGTGGGTTACGGACAAGGGATCACCCCCAACCCGACCTACGAAGAGGTGTGCTCGGGTAACACTGGCCACAACGAGGTTGTCCAAGTCGTTTGGGACCCGGCCAAGCTCAGATTTGACGAACTCCTTCGAACCTTCTGGGAGGGGCATGACCCAACCCAAGGAATGCGCCAGGGCAACGACCTAGGCACTCAATACAGGTCGGGTATCTACTGGACAACGCATGAGCAGCGTGAACAAGCTGAGGAGTCACGCCGGATGTACCAGAAGGCGCTTCACGCGTCAGGTATGGGTGACATCACCACCGAAATTGAGCAGTTCAACAGCTTCTACCCGGCGGAGGACTACCACCAGCAGTACCTCCACAAGGTGCCGGGTGGTTACTGCGGACTCGGCGGCACCGGCGTGTCCTGCTCAATCGGAACAGGCACCCCCGCAACCGACT
>CAZZKI010000313.1:0-1761 GCA_964654785.1 uncultured Solirubrobacteraceae bacterium | reverse complement strand
ACAGTCACCGTTGGCCTCCCCAACCCGGGAGAGGAGCTCAAGATTCAGGCGGTAAGCCTTGTCGCTGAGGAAAAGACGCTTCGCGGCTCATACCTGGGGTCTGGCAACCCTGCGGAAATGCTTCCCCAGCTGTTCGAGTTTTGGAAGGCCGGAAACCTGCCCGTGGAGAAGTTGATCACTCACCGCCTCAGCCTTAGTGAGATCAACGAAGGCTTCGACAGGCTCGCCTCTGGCGAAGCGGTAAGGCAGATCGTTACCCCTTAGTCAGCGGTGGGTGCAAGCCCGCTGCCTCGCTGTACCAACCGACCACACGCTCCAGTTTGGAGTGCGAGCTATCCGTGCGACAGTCAGTTCCCGCTCGGCTGCCTTTTCCTTGAACAGAGCTAGCCGCTGGTCAGACACTGCAATCAGCATCGGTGAATTCCATGAATGAACGGCGTTGATGCCGCCTCTTGAGACATCTTCAAGCTGAAGGTCAAGAATCCAAGCTGCAGACGAAACCTCTGCAGTCGGGTCAGTAGTGAATTTTCCGCACTCAAGAATCCGCTTCCGCCCGCCAGCGGCATCGATGGCGGCTTGAAGAGTCCGGTCATCCCGCGACCTGTTCTCGTACCAATCAAAACTCTCTCGATCTAGCTTAAGTGCCATTGGCCCTGCGCTAACCAGCAGCCCACCCATCAACAGCGCGGTCAGAACGGCCTTCGCCAGTTTCTTCTGGGGCAGATCAGCAACCCGCCCCAGCCCGACTCCAGCGAGTGCAAACACAAGTGGCAAGACCGGAACGACATACCGGGGAACTCCGGGGTAGCCGATGAATTGAGTTGCAAAGACGATTGAGCCTCCGACCGCGATGATCGCCAACCCAAGAAGCCGCGAAACGTTGTCGGCCCAAACCCAAGCGGCCACAAACGCAAGCGCTGCGAGGACGAGGACAGCTGGCTGAACATGAAGGCGGGTCAAGATCTCGAGACCCGGATAATTCGCCGCTTGGATCGCGAGTGGTTCGTCGCTCTTGTCAGCCTTGCCCAGAAGCCCCAACGGCTTGCCCGTGCCGATCCAATCCCCGCCGATCCAAAGCAGAGTTGTGACCACCAAGCCGAGGCTGAACCAGACGAGGGAGAGCTTCCGCTTGGCTGCCTCCCAGATTCCCCACGGAAGAACTGCAGCCAAAGCCTCAGGGCGCCCAAGCACACCAACCAGTCCAGCGGCCCATGCCTTGAGCGGTTTCTCTTCAACAGCCCAGCCGATGGCAAGTATCAGCATCACTGCCACAACCGGTTCAGTTAGCCCCCCGAAGTAGACGAAGACTTCGGGAAATAGCAATGTTGAAGTCGCGGCGAGCACAGCGCCGGGAATCCCCGCCGACAGACGCCCCAACCTCCAAGCAGCGAAGGGCACCAAGAAGAGGGCTGTGCGTTCAATCCAGAGCCAAGCGATCGGCGCTGCGTCACCTCCTAACCAATTGAACGGAAGTGCGACAACGACAGGCAACGGCTTCCAACCTGATGCTCCAGCGCTGCTGAACGCGACCACCGACTCGCCTGACAGCTGCCTAGCCCAGACCAGCCATGACCACGGGTCATAGGTGGGCCGAGCAGCCCAAAGCAGACTGACTCCAGCAGCGGTAAAGCAAAGCAGAAAGGTTGCGAGCGGCACGAACCGTTCTCTGTGACGGGGGGAAATCACGCCGTCAGTTTACGGTGAGTAATAGCGGGGGCAGGATTCGAACCTGCGACCTTCGGGTTATGAGCCCGACGAGCT
>CAZZKI010000312.1:0-1767 GCA_964654785.1 uncultured Solirubrobacteraceae bacterium | reverse complement strand
CCGAGGAGGAAACAGTGGAACACCCCCTGATCACAGCAGTGACCCATTCGACTGAGGAGGCTCGAGTAACGCTCGCAGGCGTGCCCGACTCACCAGGAGTTGCAGGCGCAGTCTTTGGCGCGCTCGCAGACGCCGGCGTCAACGTTGACATGATCATCCAGAACGAGCCGCCCGAGGAAGGCAAGGCAGCTGATATGAGCTTCACAGTGGCCCGCGAGGACCTGCGTGACGCACGTACAGCGCTTGACTCAGTTGTCGCCGACCAAGGCATTGGCGGAATCGCTTGGGATGAGCAGATGGGCAAGGTGTCAGTCGTTGGTGCTGGCATGAGGTCGCACCCAGGCGTGGCAGCAACTGTCTTCCGCGTCCTAGGAGATCAAGGGATCAACATTGAGATGATCTCGACCTCACCGATCAAGATTTCCTGCGTAGTTGCAGCCGATCGCGTAGCTGACGCAGTTCAGGCGCTGCATGCCGCCTTTGATCTTGGCGAAGGCACGATCAGCGAAGAGGCTCCCCACGGAGCAGCACGTTGAGCCAGCCTCGCGTTGCAGTTGTTGGCGGGTCTGGTGCGGTTGGCCGCACGATCCTTCGACTCCTCAAAGACCGCAATTTTCCAGCAGCGTCCGTCACCGCCTTGGCCAGCAGCCGGTCTGCCGGCACTGAGGTTGAAGGCGTTGTCGTTCAAGACATTGAGCAAGCTGACCTCTCTCAGTTTGACCTAGCACTGTTCAGCGCAGGGTCCGGCGTGTCCGAAGAGTGGGCGCCAAAGTTTGTTGACGCAGGAGCAGTCGTTGTAGACAACAGCTCGTACTGGCGGATGGACCCAAAGGTGCCGCTGATCGTCGCTGAGGTAAACCCTGACGCGATTGAAGGCCACTCAGGGATCGTTGCCAACCCCAACTGTTCAACCATGCAGGCGATGGTCGTTTTGAAGCCAGTCCTTGACCGGTTTGGCATTGACCGGGTGATCTTCTCCACTTACCAAGCGGTTTCAGGCACTGGTGTGAAGGCAATCGCCGAGCTCGAGGACCAGTCACGCGCTGTCCTCGCAGGTGAGGACCCAGCCCCAGCTGCTGTTTACCCGCACCAGATCGCATTCAACGTGATCCCTCAGGTTGAGTCGTTTAAGGACGGCGACGACTACACAACCGAAGAGCGAAAGATGATGGCTGAGACCCGCAAAATTCTTGCCCTGCCGGAGCTGAAGGTGACCGCCACCTGCGCTCGCGTTCCAGTCATGAATGGCCACAGTGAGTCTGTGAACATCCAGACGACTGAGGAGGCAACTCCAGAGGCACTTCGTGAGCTTCTCTCGGCGGCTCCTGGGGTGATTGTGGTTGACGACCCGGGCAACGGCGTCTATCCGCTCGCGATTGACGGCAGTGGCCGCGATGAGGTCCTTGTTGGACGCATCCGTGTTGACGAGAGCGCACCTCGGTCCCTCAACATGTGGATCGTTGGCGACAACCTTCGCAAGGGCGCAGCGACCAACGCAGTGCAGGTCGCAGAGCTCCTCGTTCAGCGCGGCCTCTAGCCGCAGGCAAAGAAGAGGCCCGCTGGTGCGGGCCTCGGTACTGCTCAATCCTTGGGCTGGTTACCAGCCGGCCTCAGCCGTGCTGCCGACAACGGCTGTTGACCAGTCAATCACGGACGTTGGCTTGACAACGTGCTTGTTTAGACCAAGCGCCTTGTTGTCGAGTCCAAGTGCCAGACCAACCAGCTGCGGAAGGTGCAGGACTGGCATGTTGAGGTCGCTGCGGCCGA
>CAZZKI010000311.1:0-1771 GCA_964654785.1 uncultured Solirubrobacteraceae bacterium | reverse complement strand
CCGAGATTGCTCTTCCTTGGCTCGTCATGCATTTACCCCAAACTCGCCGAGCAACCGATCCGGGAAGATTCGCTCCTGACCGGCCCACTTGAGCCGACCAATGACGCGTACGCGATCGCGAAGATCGCGGGGATCATGCAGGTCCAAGCGGTGAGGAGGCAACACGGCCTCCACTGGATCTCAGCGATGCCAACAAACCTCTATGGCCCCAACGACAACTTTGACTTGGAGACCAGCCATGTACTGCCAGCGATGATCCGTCGCTTCCATGAGGCGAAGGAATCGGGCGCCGAGTCAGTTACCTTGTGGGGTAGCGGATCACCACTGCGCGAGTTCCTGCATGTTGATGATCTTGCCTCAGCCTGCGTCCATCTGCTCGAACATTGGGACTCGCCCGAGCCTGTAAACCTTGGAGTCGGAGCTGACGTTTCGATTCGCGAGCTGGCAGAACTTGTAGCCAGCATCACTGGCTACGAAGGAAGGCTTGAGTGGGACTCAACGAAGCCGGATGGGACCCCACGGAAGCTGCTTGACGTGTCCCGGCTCCACAGCCTCGGATGGCAGGCCAGCATCGGGTTGCGTGAGGGAATCGCTGCAACCTACGAGTGGTACCTCGGCAGCCTCTAAGAAAAACGGCCGACCATTTCAGGCCGGCCGCGTAAGCCTCAGATCTGACTTCGTCAGCTAGCCAGCGTTGAGCTCAAGCTCACGCTCGAGTACGGCCTTCGGGAATGCGCCAGTGACTTGCTTTGTGACTTGTCCACCCTTGAAAAGAAGAAGGGTTGGGATTGACATCACGTTGTACTGAGCAGCTGTCTGCTGGTTGTCATCCACGTTTACCTTGACGATCTTCAGGGCCTCGCCCTGCTCGCCTGCAATCTGCTCGAGGACTGGAGCAACCTGCTTGCACGGACCGCACCATGGTGCCCAGAAGTCAACGAGTACCGGCGTTGCCGAATCGATTACCTCTGCTTGGAAACTTGAGTCGCTTACTTCGCTGATGGCGCCCATTGTTGGATCCTTCCGGTTGGGGCTGATCTGGTTTTGGAGACCCAGTATAGGAGGGGCCCGGCGCGCTTCCGCTCGGATTACTACCCGTCTAGCCGGAGCGGAACCAAGGGGTCCGCACAAGTTGGATCGGCTTCCAAGCCTTCGTTTTGTCGAGCAAGAAGCGGACACCGTCGCGCTCCTCGATTGCTTGAACCGCCTTTTCCTGTCGCCTCCAAGCTAGGGCCCAGATCACTGGGAAGCCAGCCGCCATCGCAGGGACTTGAGGCGCGATGAGTACGCAAGCGCCAGCGCCCGCCGTCGCAACAAGAAGTGGCCAAAGTCTGTTGAACAACATCCGTGCCGGTTGCACCTCAGGAAGCGAAGGGGCAGTTGGGGCATCGGCGAGGAGCTTCGCTATCGCTGGTGAAGCATCGCTCCTTCGGCCGAGCGTGACCCCTGTGATTCCTGCGATCGTCCACCAGACTGCTGCGACGGGGATCACAAGTCCGTCGCCGGAAGATGAGGCCCCCGCCAGAGCCAAAGCTGCAAGCAGAGTCGCCGACCCAGCGCAGGCCATAACCGTTGATTTGAGGAAAGTGGTGAAGGGCATCAGCTAACCCCGGAAACCAGCGCCTCGAGGAGCTCGTCAACGCCCTCGGTGCCATCGACCATGAAGTCCGCGGCGGATGTCAATTCGGCCGGGGATTCTGCTGACTGTACGCCGACTCGGACAATGTGCTGAAGCTCGCCAGATGCATCCATCTCGGCAAGGGCGTTGAAA
>CAZZKI010000310.1:0-1776 GCA_964654785.1 uncultured Solirubrobacteraceae bacterium | reverse complement strand
CCGGCGAGGTTGCCGCCGCTGCAAAGTGGTTCGTCGAACTGGCTGATTTGGTATCCCTTTGGAAGGTCAGCGTAGAAGTAGTTCTTCCTGTGGAAGATGCTGCGATCGGCGATCTCACAGCCGAGTGCCAGACCAAGGCGCATGCCGTATTCAACAGCTGCGGCGTTTGCGACAGGGAGCGCGCCCGGAAGGCCCAAGCAGACTGGGCAAGTGCGAGTGTTTGGCTCTTCGCCAAAGACTGGATGGCAGGAGCAGAACATCTTGGTCTGCGTTGAAAGCTGGACGTGAATCTCTAGTCCGATGACCGGTTCAAGTTCTGTCATGAGATCAATGCCTTGCTGCCGTCGAAGCCAATCGCGGCCTCAAGAGCGTTTGCGATGCCGAGGATCCTGTTTTCGGAAAACGCTGGCCCAGCTATCTGCAGTCCGACTGGAAGCCCATCGCTCAGACCATTAGGAATTGAGACTGCGGGAATACCAGCGAGCGACATGGGAACCGTGCAGAAGTCACTGAGGTACATCTCGAGCGGCGACGCGGTCTTGGCACCGAGCTCAAAGGCTACGCAAGGACTGGTAGGGGTCACGATGGCGTCGAAGTTGGCGAAAGCGTTCTCAAAGTCCTGAGAGATGAGAGTTCGGACACGTTGAGCCTTCCCGTAGAAAGCGTCGTAGTAGCCGGACGAGAGAGCGTAGGTACCGAGCATGATCCTGCGACGAACCTCTGGACCAAATCCCTTGCTCCGTGTCTCTCCGAACATTGCATCCAAACCCTCACCTGGGTCCACCCTGTGTCCATAACGGACTCCGTCAAAGCGAGCGAGGTTTGATGAACACTCCGCGGGGGCGATCAGGTAGTAAGCACTGAGAGCGTGTGGAGCGTGCGGAAGCGCGCAATCCTCAACTGTGGCGCCGAGCTCGCGAGCCTTGCCTAGAGACTCGTTAAAGGCTGCAAGCACTCCAGGCTCCACCCCTTCGCCTGTCAACTCAGCAGGAACTCCCAGACGAACCCCAGAGAGATCTGTCTGGTTTGGAGTTGTGATTGCATCTGGATGCTCAACGGATGTGGCATCCCTGGGGTCCTTACCGGTCATTACCGAGTAGAGAAGCGCTGCGTCCTTGACGTCACGGGTGATTGGCCCAGCTTGGTCAAGCGATGAGGCGAAGGCGATCATTCCGTAGCGAGACACCGAGCCATAGGTGGGCTTGAGGCCGACAACTCCGCAGAGAGCTGCCGGCTGCCTGATCGAACCGCCAGTGTCCGTCCCCAATGCCCATGGCACAAGCCCTGCAGCTACTGCCGCAGCGCTCCCGCCGCTGGACCCTCCCGGTACGCGGCTGCGGTCCCACGGGTTAAGAACAGGGCCAAAGGCACAGTTCTCGTTTGACGAACCCATCGCAAACTCGTCTTGATGGGTCTTCGCGACCAACGGGCTACCCGCAGCAGCGATCTTCTCGACAGCAGTTGCGGTGTACGGCGGGAGATAGCCCTCCAGAATCTTGGAACCAGACTGACTGGGGACTCCCTCCGTGCAGAAGAGATCCTTTACGCCAACAGGAAGTCCGGCAAGAGGACCATCGGCGACCTCGTTGGGGGCTGCGTCCGCGATCCAGCTGAGGGAGTTCAGGTCGTCCTTACCGGCCCGAACGTGCCACGCAGCGGCAACCTCTTGTGCTGACAACTCGCCAGCAGCGACGCGTGCCGCGGTTTCAGAGGCTGTCTCAGCTACTGGGTCGAAACTCATGCCCCACCCCCACCGGCGCTGGGACTTGGCACTTC
>CAZZKI010000309.1:0-1785 GCA_964654785.1 uncultured Solirubrobacteraceae bacterium | reverse complement strand
GAGCAGCTGTGAGCAACGTGAAGCTCGGGCCGTACACGGTTGGCGTGTCCAACCAGACAAGGCCAGTCCAGCCGAACACCGGATCCTGTGGGCGCACTACCGGGCCGTGCTCATACGGGTTGACTCCATACAAGACCTGCAGCCTCCCCCCTGAGAGGTAGGTGAAAATGTCCGTCGAGAACATCGGCGGCGCTACCAGCAGCAGGAAATAGACGCCAAAGATCCCCCAGACGAGCACCTTGACCGGGATGTTCTCTGCCTCTCGGACAATCGCTAGCCACGCCCAGACCAAGATGAAGAAGCCGATTGAGACGAGCAGCTTTCCCCAGTCCATGCCGGCAGCAATGGCACCGCGGCCAAGAGCTTTCGGCGTGTCGCCAATTGGGGCAAAGACTCCAAGGATCCAGTCGGGCAAAGTCGAACCCGGCGCACCGATCGGGACGATCAGACGTGAGGTCGGAGCAGCCAAGACGGTAAGGATCAGCAGCACACCGCCCATCAGTGCGCCAGCAACGGCAACTCGCTTCCTTGGGCCTTGGTCAAACCCGAGCGGTTCGCCGAGGAGGAACTGCTTCCAGTCGGAACCGTTGCGAAGAGGGCTATCCATTTAGGTCAGGCCTCCACTACGGATGCGACTGCCATCGCCGAGACTCCTTCGCCTCGACCAACAAAGCCCAGCCCTTCGCCACGCGTCGCCTTGACGCTGACTCGATCAACTGGAATCCCAAGTGCATCGGCAAGGTTGGCGCGCATTGCGTTCCTGTGTGGGGCCACCTTTGGGCGCTCCAGGTTGAGCGTCACATCCACATTCCAAGGCGTAAAGCCCGCCTCTGCCAGCTGGCGAACTGCCTGCCGGAGAAGCTCAACTGAGTCAGCCCCCTTGTGCTGAGGGTCTGTGTCAGGAAATAGATGGCCAATGTCGCCTAGCGCAGCCGCCCCGAGGAGTGCGTCCGTAATCGCGTGGCAAACCGCGTCACCGTCAGAGTGTCCAGCGGGGCCTACCTCACTCTCAAGCACGACTCCTCCGAGCACCATTGGACGCCCAGCTTCAAGCGGGTGAACGTCGTAGCCGATGCCAAACCGGGTCGGCATGCCTCAAGCCCTCTCCGTGAGGAGTTGCTCTGCCAGTTTCATGTCTTTCGGTTCGGTCACTTTGAAGTTCTCTGCTGGCGCGTCAATGAGCCTCACAGGCGTACCCATCGCTTCCACCAATGCTGCGTCGTCAGTTGCCTTGGCGAGCGTCGCGTCGTCCTGAGCCAGCGCCGCCTTCAACACCCTCGCCCGAAAGGCTTGTGGCGTTTGAACTGCTCGAAGAGTTGCGCGCTCCGGCGTGGAAACAACGTTTCCGCTCCCATCAGCAACCTTGATGGTATCGGTGACTGCTGTGGCTGCGATCGCAGCTTCGACTCCGCCATTGGGCGCCACAGCCTCAACAAGGTTCTTGATCAGCTTCGGTGTAACCATCGGTCGCGCGGCGTCATGCACGAGCACGGCTTCATCATCGGGTAGGTCTCCCGCTGTCGCCAAGGCATTACGGACTGAGTGGGAGCGCTCTTCCCCGCCCTGGCAAACGGTGCAGTTCTGAAGGGCAGTTGACTCGGCATCAGTGCTTGGCTCCCAGCCTGGGGGCACTGCCACCACGACATGGTCCACGCCAGCCGCGTGGAAGGCCTCAACGCTCCACTGGAGCATTGGCTTGCCCGCCAGAGCGATGAACGCCTTAGGGCCGGCAGCCCCGAGGCGTTCTCCGCGTCCGGCAGCGACGATCAGCGCGACCGCCACCGC
>CAZZKI010000308.1:0-1798 GCA_964654785.1 uncultured Solirubrobacteraceae bacterium | reverse complement strand
CGCGACGGTTGTCGCCACTTGTCCGCCGCGAGTCTGCCTCGCGCACGAAAGCTGCAATGTCAGCCCCGTTGCTTGCCTCCCATTCCGCAGCTACGGACTGCATCCGCCTCACGTTGGCAAACCGACGCTCACCACCCGGCAGGCCAAGCAGGTAGATGTCATATCCCCGTTCGACCAAGGCAGCCTCAATGGCATCGGAAATAGAGCGACGCCCTGCCAATGCTCTTTGTCTGTCGAACCAATCAACAAAGCTGTCACGGGCTCGGCTGTCATCTGCGTCAAGCGCAGAAGTTGACCTCAGCGCCTCAAGGACTCCAATCCGCTCTGCACGTGCCTCAGCCGCAAGGACAACCAGACCGTTCAAGCTGATCCCACACATCGGCGAGTAAAGGAGTTGGTAGAGCCGTTCCTCATTCCTCGAGTTTCCGATTACAGCGAGCAGTGCCACGAGGTCCGAGACCTCAGGGCGAAGCCACAGCCCTCCAGCTCCCTCAATAGTCGCAGCAATATTCCGGGCCCTCAGCGCCTCAGCAAAGGGGACCAGCCCCGCGACCGACCTGGAGAGAATCGTGATGTCAGAAGGCAGGTACTTGCGCGCTTGCTCTACCCCACCAATGACCTCGGGGTCAGGCATGTATTCGTCAAGAAGCCGTTCAATCCGCTCAGCAACCGCATCGGCCTCAACATGGCGCCATGCCACCGCGACCACATCCTCAAGCCATTCAGGCGGGTCGTCCTTCTTCTCAACAGTCTCAGTAACCAGGCTGGCATCGGCCAGCAGAAGCTCAACTCGGGCCTCTTGGACGACATTTGACGGGCTTGGCTCGAGCTTAAGCAGCTCAGTCATCTTCATCTTCTCGAAGGCGTGGTTGACGACATCGAGAATCGTTGACTTCGAACGGAAGTTCATGCTGAGGTCGAATCTGCGCCCTTCCTCTGCCAAGTCTTGAGCTCGCTTGTTGAAGAGCGAAACCTCCGCGTGGCGGAAGCGGTAGATCGACTGCGCAGCGTCACCCACAGAGAAGTACTTGCCGCCCGGCGAGATGAGCGAGATAAGTTCAGACTGAACTTGGTTCACATCCTGCGACTCGTCGAGGAAAACCCGTTGGAACTGAGCCCCGGGTGGGCGCCACTCTTCCCCGCCCACCGCGGCTTCGCGGCGCTTGACCAAGAGGTCGCGGCTCAGGATCGCTAGGTCAGCAAAGTCGAGGCAGCCATGTTCAGCCTTGATCCTGCTGTACTCGGAGTCGAAGGCCTCAAGCAAAGCCGCGAGGATCTCCAAGTCCCCTGAGGCAAGCCCCTCGAGGAGATTGCGCTGAAGAGCTGTGAACGCAACCTGCAGCTCGGCGACAGCCTCGGATGCCTTGATGTCACCGGAGCTGCGGAAGGTCACCTTGTCCTTGAGGTGCGGAATCTCTTCAATTGATGCGTCTGCGACCGCCTGAATCAGGTCGCGGGTCTTGTCGTTGCTGTCGCCTTCCTTCCAATGGGCAGAGTCGGCGAGTGCGCTGTTGGCCAGGTCTTTGACTTCCTTAAACAGGCGGGCCGATTCCTTGTCCCAATCCTTCTGAGGCACGGTGATCCGAGGGTGCTTGATTCCCCCACTTCGCATCCGGGACCACGCCTCCTCGATGGTGCCCCGAAGCGGGGCACGATTGGAATCATCGTATTTGGCAAGAACTGCGTGAACACCGCGACCAAATCTCTCCACGCAGATGTCCAGCGCTGCCCCCCAGGCCCGGTCCATCAGCTCTCCTGCTGCCTCATCGACAATTTCAAAGCGAGGGTCAACTCCTAG
>CAZZKI010000307.1:0-1803 GCA_964654785.1 uncultured Solirubrobacteraceae bacterium | reverse complement strand
CCAGCCGCGCCCACTCATAGACCGTTGCCCCGGTCTCACCCACCCTTGCAGCGATCTTTACCTGAGGGGTGCGATCCTTTTTGCCATGAGGGTTGACGAGCGAAGCTGTCTCAACAAGAGATCACTGCCTTCGGTCTATTTGATCGGAGTGAGCACTCTGATGCTCGCCCTCGGAATCCTTGGTTTCCCGGCGAGCGCTCCGGCAGGTGCAGCAACTGTTTGGCTTTGCAAACCCGGTGCGAAGCCGAACCCGTGCACCGTGTCAATGGCTAACACGGCGCTCTACGCGGACCACACTGCCAAGAAGGAAGTGACGGCTGCCCCTAAATCTCCGCCGATTGACTGCTTCTACGTCTACCCGACCGTGAGCAACCAAACGACTGGCAACGCCAACCTGAGCATCGACCCTGAAGAAATCGCGGTTGCTCAAGATCAAGCATCACGGTTTCAAGCGAAGTGCAACATCTACGCCCCGATGTACAGGCAATTGACCAAGTCAAGTTCACTTCTTGGGGCCGGCACGCCCACTACTCCTGCCGACCGTGAACTGCCTTACACCGATGTCAAGGCGGCTTGGAAGGAATACCTCTCTAAGTACAACAGAGGCCGTGGCGTGGTTCTGATCGGGCACAGCCAAGGCACGGTGAACCTGACGCGACTCGTTGCCGAAGAGATAGACCCGAGTCCATCAGTGCGACGCAAGCTGGTTTCGGCGATGCTGATTGGTGGAGGGGTTCTGGTTCCCGAAGGCAAGGACGTCGGGGGCAGCTTCAAGAACATCCCGGCCTGCAGAACTGCCTCGCAGACACGCTGCGTGGTCGCCTACAACAGCTACCTCACTACGCCGCCTGCCAACGGCCAGTTCGGGATAACTCTCAAACCTGGAATGCGAGTCCTCTGCGTCAACCCGAATGCTCTCGCAGCTGGCGCAGTGGGGCAGGCCCTCCCCTACCTTCCAGCATCGAGGGTCGCGCCGCTGCTTCCCGCAGCAGGGTTCGCTGTACCAAGCACTCAATGGGTCAGCCTCCCGGGAATGTATTCAACGCAGTGCAAGTCGAATGCAAGTCACACATGGCTGCAGGTCACCGATGTCAGCCCTGCCGGGGACCCGCGGCCTCACCTTGGCCAAACTCTGGGGCCGGCCTGGGGAATGCACCTGACGGACATCAGCCTAAACCTCGGGTCTTTGGTCGCTATCGCGGGCAAGCAGGCCGCAGCATGGAAGCCGTGAACCGCAGGTAGCAAGCTGGCTGCAGACTTACTCGGAGAAGTAGCAAGCCAGTAGCAAACACCCCTAATCGCCTGTCAAAACAGCAGTTCGAACCCAGCCGCGCCCATGGCTATGCGCGCTGTCGGTTTGCTCGTGTACAAACCACAGCGCTGACTGGCGCCTACTTGAAGCAGTCAGTCAGGAAGCTGACCAGCGGTGCCGTCATCACAGTGTCTCCCGGACTGCCGATCGCTCCCGAAACCTCCTCATGGGTGAGGCCGCGGGCATTGATTGAGCGGTTGCCTGTGATGCCGAGCGAGGCGAGCTTCGCGATGTACGCGTTACCGACGGCGATCCGGGCCGCAGTTCCACGCAGTGCGACTATCGCCCTCGGCGTGCCCACCCCTCGCCTAGCGATCAGAGTCGCCGAAGTCGTGCGCCTGAAGTCGGGAGCGTTGCCGAGGGCGTCTGCCCACCACGAGACGTCGGGGTCCGCGGCACTCACCTTGTCGAAACCATCGGTGTCGAGCGGCGCCTGGCAGCGCATTACCGAAGGGCCAAGGGCGTACTTGCCAAGGTAATTTGGCTGTGTG
>CAZZKI010000306.1:0-1825 GCA_964654785.1 uncultured Solirubrobacteraceae bacterium | reverse complement strand
CGCCCGAAGACGCTTAGCTCAGTTGCTGATGGCGACCACTCGGTTGCTGTCAAGCAGACTGACGCTGCAGGTAACACTGGCCCAGCTGCGTCTGTCAGCTGGACGGTTGATACGACCGCGCCGAGCACGCCAGTGCTGTCAGGCACCCCGTCGGCATCAACAACAGCCACGACCGCTTCGATCAGCTTCACTGCGGACTCAAGCACCACGGTTGAATGCTCGCTCGACAACGGCGCCTGGGGCACCTGCTCAAGCCCGAAGAGCCTGTCCGGCCTTGCTCTTGGTGCTCACGTATTCAAGGTCCGCTCAACTGATGCGGCTGGCAATGTGAGTGCCTCAGGTAGCGCCGAGTGGACGATTGTTCCTCCGGGTCCACCAGCGAAGCCGACACTTAGCGGTGCACCCTCGTCACTGACCAACTCAAGCTCTGCTTCAGTTGGATTCACCAGCGACTCTGACGCAACATTCACATGCTCGGTTGACGGCGGTGCGTTCACAGCGTGCACGTCACCGAAGAGCCTTAGCGGCCTTGCTGATGGCGTTCACTCGCTTGTAGTGAAAGCGACTGGCCCTGGCGGTTCAACCAGCAACACTGCGAGCTGGACAGTCGACACTGCTGCCCCAGCTGCCCCAGTGCTTACCGGCGCGCCGGGCGGAACCACAAATCAGGTTGACTCAACCATTGCTATCTCAGCGGAGCCGGGTGCAAGCCTCACCTGCTCAGTAGATGGCGGCGCTTACGCGGCATGCACGAGCCCTGTTTCCCTTACAGGCTTGAGCGAGGCCGCGCACTCGCTGTCCGTGCAGGCAACCGATGCTGCTGGCAACACCAGCCCGGCCGGTTCAGCCTCGTGGACTGTGGACCTGACCGCACCGTCGGTGGTTCTGACATCGAACCCGCACGGCACGCTCAGCTCGTCAAGCGCATCAATCGAGTTCACCTCGTCAGGTGCTGACAGCGTGACCTGCTCGCTTGATGGTGCTGCTTACGCTGCCTGCACGTCACCGGTGTCATTGACGGGACTTGCCGAAGGTGAACACTCCCTGACGATCAAGGGTGTGGATACCGCGGGCAACGTCGCGTCAACGACCACGGAGAAGTGGACTGTTGACACTGTTGGTCCGACAGCAGTGTTTGCGAACACTGTGTCGGGCGTGAGGTCTGGTCCTGCCGAGACATTTGGCGTGAACATTGAGCCTGGCGCCACGCTCGAGTGCAAGCTTGACTCAGGCGCATGGGCGGGATGCTCAAGCACGGTGAGCTTCACTGCTCTGACTGAGGGCAACCACACCCTCAAGGTGCGCGGCGCTGATGCTGTTGGCAATGTTGGCCCTGAGGCGACGGCAAGCTGGTACAGCTCAGTACCAGTGGCACCGGGTTCAGGTGTAACGCTGAACATGGGCACTGTCATGACTGCGACCGTGACCACGCCTCCGGGTGTAGGCACCACTCCAGTCGTGACCTACCAGTGGCAGCGCTGCGCAACTGCTGACCCGTCCACATGCACCAACATCACAGGCGCAATCGCCAGGACCTACACGCCATTCTCGGCTGATGTAGGCCAGCGCGTCAGGTTCTCAGCAACGTTCACCGGTGGCGGCAAGTCGGTGACAGTCTGGTCGCCTATCTCAGCCGTCGTAATGCCATCAATCACGACGGCACCAGCGCTGACGTATGAAACGGGCCTCACAGGCCCGGTCAAGGGTCGCTTCGTTGGCACCACCAGTGGCCGCGTTGAGGGCTGGACGCTTCTGCCAACGCGCCTCTACCAGTGGCAGCGTTGCCCGGCTGCTGGCGGTGCGTGCACCGACATCGCTGGAGCGA
>CAZZKI010000305.1:0-1834 GCA_964654785.1 uncultured Solirubrobacteraceae bacterium | reverse complement strand
GCCTGGCTCAGAACGCCTTCAGCCTGCGCTTGCGCTTGAGCACCTTGAGCTGCGACGGCACTCGTACGAGCAGCCGTTACCTCATCAAACGTCCCCCGCTCATGCGAGGCATATCCCTTGACGGTTTCCACCAGATTGGGAATCAGATCATGGCGACGCTTGAGCTGAACTTCAATCTCAGACTCACCCTCTTCAGCTGCGACCCTGAGGCTGACGAGCCTGTTGTAGGTGCTGAAAAACCAGATTGCGATGACTACTACGACAACGGCAACAATGATTAGGGCAGCCATTGAAACTCCAATGCTCGGTTACGGATGCCTTCACTATGGCACACGCAGAGCCGACCTCCGAACGGATTTAGAGCGACGGAACGGAGCCGACCGGCTTGGCTGGAGACCCCGCGACCACAGTGTGTGGCGGGATGTCTTGCGTGACTACGCTGTTTGCGCCCACGACACACCGCTCACCAATTGTCACCCCGCTTGTAACGACAACGTTGGCCCCCAGCCAGCAATCGTCACCGATGCTCGTTGGCCCCTTCGACTTAAAGCCCTGATGAGTCAGGGGCTTGGACGGATCGTCAAAACGGTGGTTTGCGTCGGTGATGACGCATCCGTTGGCAATCATCACGTTCTTTCCAATCGAAACGCGATCCATCGCAGCGATCAGAACCCCAATATTGATCAGAGCGCCGTCGGCAATCTCAATCCGACCTGAGTCACCACCTGTCAGCCAGACCATCGGTTCGAACAGAACACCTTCCCCAACGGTAAGTCGGCCCTCGCGAAGGAGCTCAAGTGGCTCCCCATGCAGAGGCATCCGAGCAAAGGCGCCCGCATTAGCCAGACGACGGTGAAGCTCAAATCGCCGCCATGGCAGCAGGTCCCGGTGGTACCAGCTCCACTTTCGCCTCCAAACGGTCCAACCAGCTTGGCTCACGCCTTAGCACCATCCCGCTTCACCGGCCGAGTCTTAGCCTTGACTGAAAGAACCTCCTTGAGGAAGTTTCCTGTGTAGCTCTCGGCAACCTTTGAGACCTGCTCGGGTGTGCCGGCGGCAACTAGACTCCCGCCGCCTTCGCCACCTTCAGGGCCAAGATCGATCACCCAGTCGGCAGCTCGGATCACATCAAGGTTGTGCTCGATCACAACCACACTGTTGCCGGCGTCAACGAGCCGCTGCAGCACTTCCAAGAGCCTCTCGATGTCCGCAAAGTGCAGGCCGGTCGTGGGTTCGTCGAGGACATAAAGGGTCTTGCCTGTCGCAACCTTCGAGAGCTCCGCTGCCAGCTTGACGCGTTGGGCCTCACCCCCGGAAAGGGTGGTGGCGGATTGTCCCAATCGCATGTACTCGAGTCCAACATCACAGAGGGCTTGGACTCTCCGTCGAATCTTTGGTATCGCGTCGAAGAACTCGAGCGCGTCCTCACAACTCATCGCTAACACGTCGGCGATGGTGCGCCCCTTGTATCGAACCTCGAGAGTTTCGCGGTTGTAACGCTTCCCGCCGCACTGCTCGCACGGGACATAGACATCGGGTAGGAAGTGCATTTCGATTTTGAGCTGACCATCCCCCCGGCAGACCTCACAGCGGCCACCCTTGACGTTGAACGAGAAGCGCCCCGGTCGGTATCCACGGGCCATCGCGTCCGGAGTCTTCGAGTAGAGGTCCCGAATCTGGTCGAAGAGGCCAATGTAGGTCGCTGGGTTGGACCTGGGCGTTCTACCGATCGGCGATTGGTCAACAGCGATGACCTTGTCAAGTTGCTCCAGCCCGACGACCTCCTTGTGGCGCCCGGGCCTCTGGCGCGATCGTTGAAGCTCAGCCGAAGCTG
>CAZZKI010000304.1:0-1835 GCA_964654785.1 uncultured Solirubrobacteraceae bacterium | reverse complement strand
GTATGGAGAAGCCAAAGCGCTGTGATTTCACCGTCAGCTGCCCCTTGAGCAATCTTAGTTGCGGTGCGGCCAGTGCTGGCAAGGTCGGAAAGTCCAGGGCCAGCAGTTGGTACAGCACCAACCTCGCGAAGGCCGCGGCCGTTAGTGCCGCGCGGAATCTCAAGAATGCCTGCGCCATCGCGGTCGCCAAGGCCAAGCTTGGCTGCGATGCTGAGCAGGGCTTGGCCTGCGGCTTCGCCGGCAGGTCCGTCCGTTACTCGCTCGCCGACGACGATCACGATGTCCTCGCCGCTCTGCTCAAGGGCCTCGACAAGTGCTCTGACCTCAGCTCCGTCGGCGCCAGCATTGGCAGCGTGGGCGGCAGCTGCGCCGTCGCCGTTGAGGGCGGCATCAATTGCAAGCACCAGCGAAGCAGCCGAACCTGGTGCGTGCCGGACTGTGTGGGCGGCTCGAGGGTCAAGAGCTGTTGGGCGGCCTGACGCAACAAGGACCTGCATGTCACGGCGGCGGGCTCCCTTACGGATCCTCAAGTCAAGGACGGGGGCGTCGTCAACTGGGTCTACATCGAGCAGCAGGACTGTGTGGGCGTACTCAAGGTCAGGAACAGTCGCTTGGAGCTTCGGCTCAGCCAGCGCACGCAGCAGGCCAGCTGAGAGTGCGCCAGAGTCACGCGAGTCAATGTCGTTTGAGCCAAGGGTCTCGCGCAGGTACTTGGAGAGAAGAAGAGCTTCCTCGTTGGTGGTCTCGCCACCGACGATCGCGCCGACAGCGCCGTCATGGCGGGCAATGCCAGAGGCGACCTGGATTGCGCGCTCCCAAGTCGCTGGGCGGAGGCGGTCACCGTCACGCACGAGTGGCTGCGTGATCCGCTCGTCAGAGTGGGTGGCTTGGTAGGCGAAGCGACCCTTGTCACAAAGCCAGCCGTCCTCAACACCTTCGTTGTCACGTGAGAGGACTCGAAGAACTCGGTCGTCACGGACTGTGTAGGTGACGTTGCACTGAGCTGGGCAAAGGTTGCAAACCGAGCCTGAGCCTTCGATGTCCCATGGGCGGGCGCGGAATCGGTACGCACGGCTGGTAAGGGCGCCAACTGGGCAGAGTTCAATGATGTTGCCGCTGAACGGAGCCACGTAGGGGTGGCCGTCAAAGGTTGAGACGAAGGTCGCAGCGCCGCGCTCAAGCAGGACGAGCTGGTGGTCCTCGCTGATCTCCTGCGAGAAGCGAACACAGCGGTAGCAGAGGATGCAACGCTCACGGTCAATCGCGATCAGCGGTGACAGCGCGAGAGGCTTGACGAAGTGGCGCTTTGGCTCGGTAAAGCGGCTTACGCCACGGCCGTAGCCGAAGGAAACATCTTGGAGTGGGCACTCGCCCCCCTTGTCGCAGACTGGGCAGTCAAGCGGGTGGTTGAGGAGGATGAACTCAACCACTGAGTTCTGAGCTTCTTTGACCCTCTCGGTCTGAGTGTGGACGACCATTCCGTCCTTGACGGGGGTGGAGCAGGCGGTCTGAAGCTTCGGAATGCCTTCAATCTCAACAAGGCACATGCGGCAAGCGCCAACTGGCCCGCCTAGCTTGGGCTCGTAACAGAAGACGGGTATCTCAACATCGCCGCCCGCAGCTGCATCAACAAGCATCGCACCGTCAACAGCCTGCACGTCACGGCCGTCAATAGTCAGAGTGATGATGTTCTCTTCGGGGCGTGGCAAGAGCTTCTCTTAGTTGAGGGTCAAGACTGGTTCGTCAGGTGTTACAGGCGGAGTCATGCCAAGGCCAACAGCTTCACGGGCCTTCTCAATGTGCTCCTCAAACTCGCCGCGGAACTTGTTGACGAG
>CAZZKI010000303.1:0-1844 GCA_964654785.1 uncultured Solirubrobacteraceae bacterium | reverse complement strand
GCACTGACATGTTCTCCCAACTTGGTGGGGACCAGCAGGCACTGGCCGGGGCTGTCACCAGCGGTGCTGCGGCGATGAAGACGATCGCCTCGCGCTCTACCGAGCTGACCAACGCTGTTACCTACGCCAACCAGTTTGCGGGTTCAATCGCAGCTGAGAACGCATCGTTCAGCCAAGGTTTGGAGAAGCTGCCGGCAACTCTGCGCCGCGCCAACACAACCTTTGGGAATCTCAACAGCACGCTTGACGATGTTCAACAGCTCGTTGATGTAAGCAAGCCCAACACCGTCGGACTGCCGGCCTTCTTCACCGCGCTGCGCCCAGCTGCAGCCAATGCTGTCCCAGTCTTCACAGCGCTCGCAAACATGATCTATCTGAAGGGGTCAAACAACGATCTGATTGACACCTTCGTCAACGCTCCCGTCGCGCAGGCTCTGGCCAATGACGGCGACCACTCGTCCTTCCCGGAGTCAATTAATTCGCTCACCAAGGGCATGGACACAGTCACCTTCGCGAGGCCCTACACAGTTGACCTTGTTGGCTGGATCCGCGAGCTTGGCCAAGCGACCGCCTACTACGACTCAAACGGCCACTACGCCCGAATCTCGCCAGCCTTCAACGCTTACAAGTACGACTCAGGCACCAACAACCTGAGCATCCTTGACGCTGACGAGCGCCTCTCAATCTACGAGGACGCTGCATTTGGCGGCCACGGCACGAACAACAACCGGCGCTGCCCAGGTGCAGCTGCTGCTGCACCTAGTGGCATGACTTGGCCGTTCCTCTCAGGCGGCGCGTCCGGCTGTGACTCGACTCAGGTGCTGCCAGGCTCATGAAGCGGCTCCTCGGGATAGGACTCGTTTGCGCCATTGGCGGTGCTGCGCTGTTCTTTGGCGTCGCGGCCGGCGACTCCGGCCAGTACCGAATCCGCGCAATCTTTGACAACGCCAACCAAGTCACGCGTGGTGAGCAGGTCCGTGTTGCCGGTGTGACCGTCGGAGTTATCGAAGCTCTCGACGTAACCGATGACAACAAGGCAGCGTTGACCTTCCGCATTGACAACCCTGGCTACGCAGACTTCCGTACTGACGCGCACTGCATCATTCGCCCGCAGTCGCTGATCGGCGAGCAGTTTGTTGACTGCACCCCGACTCGCCCTCGGCTACCGGGAGCTGAGCCCGCACCGCCACTTCCCGTTATTGAGAACGGGCCTGGTGAGGGCGAGCACTTGATGCCGCTTGAGAACACTTCCTCGCCAGTTGGCGTTGACTTGATCAACAACATCATGCGAGTCCCAGAGCGGCAGCGGTTCGCGCTGATCCTCAACGAGTTCGGCACAGCGCTGGCTGGCAACGGCGAGACGCTGAACGCAGTAATTCGCCGCGCAAACCCAGCGCTTCAGGAGACGGACAAGGTGCTTGCGATCCTTGCCGGCCAGAACAAGCAGCTCGCTGACCTTGCAGACAAGTCAGCCCAAGCCCTTGGGCCAATCTCGCGCGACCGCGCCCACGTCCAAGGCTTCATCAAGAACTCAACTGTCGTTGCTCAAGCAACTGCAGCAAAGAGCACTGAACTTCAAGCCAACTTTGAGCGCTTCCCAGCACTGCTGCGTGAGCTGACACCGACGATGAATGACCTTGGTGACTTCTCCCAGGCATTCGGAAATGCGCTTAAGCCACTGCAAGGGCATGAGGCCGAGCTCAACTCAATCGTCGCCAACTTGCCGCAGATGACCGGCTACTCGACAGACGCGATCAAGACCCTCGGTGACCCAGTTGCGACGACGGGCAGCGATGTCCTTACTGACCCAGTCGTCCTCGCGGCTCTTGCCAAGGCCAAGACGA
>CAZZKI010000302.1:0-1859 GCA_964654785.1 uncultured Solirubrobacteraceae bacterium | reverse complement strand
CAGCATGTCCGGCTGGAAACCGGCCGCGAGGGCAGGGCCGCTTATCGCCTTGGGCTCAAATGCGTGGACGTCAACGAACTTCTCAAGGTCGTGGTCCTGCTCGCAGCCTGATCCGTCCTCATGTGGGGCTGGGGCTGGGCGAGCGCGAAGTGCAGCACGCCAGGCAGGGGAGACCTTCTGAGCAAAGCCCTTTGGAATGTTGGCGATCTGGTCACCAAGCTTTGAAGGCTCACCAGCGAAGAACAGCGTTCCGCCCGGCTTGAGGACGCGGAAGAACTCTTGGAATGAAGCGTCAAGGTCGGGCAGATGGTGCAGGACTGCGTGGCCGAGGACTGTGTCAACTGACTCGTCTTCAAGTGGCAGCTGGGCTGCTTCGCAAACGTGGGTCTCAACCTTGAGCTTCAAGCGCTTAGCGTTGCCCTTAAGAATCTTGATCATCCCCGGCGAGATGTCAGTCGCTACGACTTCCTCGCACTTGCCTCCAAGCAACAGGTTCAATGAGAAATAGCCAGTGCCGGACCCGATCTCAACAACGCGGCCAAGGTTTGGAACTGGCTTGCCAACGACCTTTTCGAGTTTGCCTTCAACTTGGGCGAGGCCGATCGGACCAAAGTCAATTCCCCACTTTGAGTCGTACGTAACTGCTGCCACATCGTGGTAGCGCTCGTTGACGTCGCGGATCTCTTTGTCGGTCGTGGGGGCGGCCATGGGCCGGTCACTCTACCCTTCATCGCCGTGACTAAGTATTTCCAAGAGAACCAGCCCGACGGCGTGCCTCCACTTGAGCTCACCGGTGAGCGCACGCTCCCCGATGTTCCAGAGGAGAACTACTGGTATCGCCGCCATCTCGCTGTCTACGAGTGGATCACCGAACGGGTAGCCGACAAGCGCGTTGTAGACCTTGCGTGCGGCGAGGGTTATGGCACTGGCCTGATGGCCACCACAGCCAAGTCAGTTGTGGGAGTCGAAGCCAACCCTGAGACTTTCGAACACGCTCGCCTTCGTTACGTCGGCGACAACATTCGCTTTGAGCGCACCCTCGTCGAAATGTTTGACGAGGAAGTTGACGCTTCCGTGTTCCTGCAGACGATCGAACACGTTGAGGACCCGAAGGGGATCCTTGAGCAGATCAAGTCAACCCTTGCGCCAGGTGGGATTGCCTATGTCTCAACTCCAAATGTGTTGACCTTGGCCCCTCCGGGTGCTGAGAAGTCCAACAACCCGTTCCACCTTCGCGAGTATCGCCCTGACGAATACTTGGAGCTTTGCCTTGAGGTTTTCGACAAGGTTGAGATGTACGGCCTCTTCCACGCTCGCGTGCTTCGTGCGCATGAGCTCGCCATCAAGGCTGGGTGGGACACCGTTCACCAGAAGCTCCGCATCACCAAGCCGTTCTACGACCGGTTCGTTCCGGCGATCAAGAGCAAGGATTTCGCGCTTCGCACGACGGACTTGAACGGCTGCCTTGACCTGATCGCGGTCTGTTACGCATGAGCCTCCGGCCGCCAGGGCGCGGCGGCTCGCTCGCAATCGTCCTCCACACCCACATGCCGCTCGTCCTCGGGCATGGCACTTGGCCCTTTGGTGAGGAATGGCTGTGGGAAGCGATCGCAACTTCCTACCTGCCATTGCTTGACTTGCTCGATTCGGGTGCGCCGCTGACTCTCTCAGTCACACCAGTTCTCGCCGACCAGCTTGAGGACCCGCGCACCAACGAGCTCTGTCGAAACTTCCTTAGAGAAATGCGCCCGGCCACGCACGAGCTCGACGAAGCAGAGGAGCGAGCAAGGGGCAGGGAGGACGTTGCCAAGGCCCTCCGCCACTCCGCAGCTGTTTACGAAGAGGCGGCCGAGCGTTGG
>CAZZKI010000301.1:0-1864 GCA_964654785.1 uncultured Solirubrobacteraceae bacterium | reverse complement strand
GGGTTGGCGGCAGGCGCAGTCCGCCAGAAAGCTGGCATTCCGTCTACTTCACCGCCGTGGTCAGTGACTTTGGTCATCGCTCTGATGAGGATACGGCGCAGGTAGTGTCAGCGGCCGAGTGGCGAAGAAGCAGAAGACAATCCCAAGGGCGAAGTGGAAGCGCCCGGACAAGGCCCGGGTCGAGCGGATCAGGACCAGGCTCGCTGACGCTTATGGCGTGCCGCACCTGACTCCACACCGGCTGCCGTTAGACGAACTGATCCTCACCGTCCTGTCACAGAGCACCAATGACAGGAATCGCGATGTCGCCTACCTGCGCCTGCGCGAGCGGATGCCCAACTGGGAGACAGTCAGGGACGCGCCCAACTCAGAAGTTGAGGAGGCAATCCGCCCAGGCGGAATCTCCAAGGTCAAGTCGAAGCGGATCCAAGAGATCCTCGTCGCCCTGACCGAGAACCCACGCGAAGGGCATGAGGCTGACCCGTTCGACCTCTCTTGGATGGAGGACGCCCCGCTCGACGAAGCCAGAGACTTCCTCTGCGCCCTGCCGGGTGTCGCGCGCAAGACGACAGCTTGCGTACTGCTCTTCTCCTATGGCATTCAGGACGTGCCAGTGGATACCCACGTCGGCCGCGTCGCAACCCGGCTTGGGCTCCTGCGACCGGGTGCAACCCCGGAGGAGATGCACGACGAAATGTGCGAGTTGATGCCCGAAGGCGCAGCGCTTGAGTTCCACGTGAACCTGTTGCGCCACGGCCGCCGCATTTGCGATGCGCAACGACCCAAATGCGACGAGTGCGTCCTCAACCGCATGTGCCCAGCGCGCAAGGACTTCAAATGAGTCGCGGTCGCCTTGCTGAGATCTCCCTGCTTGGGATCACCGGCATCTGGGGACTCACCTTCGTCACTGTGCAGGACGCAGTCGCGATCCTGCCAGTCGCAACCTTTCTCGCCTATCGCTTCCTGATCGCAACTGCGGTGATGGCGGTTGCAATGCCCGCGCGGATCCGCTCGATTGACCGCTCAAGCATCAAGACCGGGCTCTGGATGGGCACCTTCCTCACAGCGGGCTACTTCTTCCAGACGTATGGCCTTGAAGGCACGTCGGCCTCCAACGCCGGCTTCATCACTGGACTGTTCGTCGTCATCACGCCGCTAATGGCCTGGGCGATCAATCGCGAAGCGATCGGCAGGCTGCCTTGGATCGCCGCTGCAGTGTCCGTTGTCGGCCTATTCCTACTCTCCGGAGCTGGCAGCGACTTCACTTTCCGCGGCGACGGACTCGAACTGCTCTGCGCAGTGTCGTTCTCGGCGCACATCATCGTTACCGACAGGGCAGTGCGCGGCAGGGACGACGTCGCAGGCCTTGTGATCGTCCAGATGGGAATGGTCGGTGTTGTCTCGCTGGTGGTCGCGCTGGCTGCTGGGCAACTGCAAGTCCCACGTGGTTGGACCGTCTGGTCGGCGATCCTGATCTGCGCTGTGCTTGCAAGTGCTGTGGCCTTCATGGTCCAAACTTGGGCACAGAAGGAAGCTGACCCAGCTCGCACAGCGCTGATCCTCGCGGGCGAGCCTGCCTTCGCCGGCCTCTTTGGCTGGTGGCTGGCTGGCGATCGCCTCAGCGTTCAAGGTTGGATCGGCGCAGCACTGATCTTCGCCGCGATCCTCGCAGTCGAAATGGCGCCCCGCCTAAGGCCCCAAAGGCCTTTGCCTGAGGGGTAAATCGCCCCTTTTCAAGTTTTCCTGACAGCTGGCAAAGATCTGCTACGCTGAGACTCAGATTTAATAAGCGCAGCTGAATCAACAAATACCGGAAAGTAGAAGGAACACATGGGAAAGACCATTGGAATTGACCTCGGCACAA
>CAZZKI010000300.1:0-1871 GCA_964654785.1 uncultured Solirubrobacteraceae bacterium | reverse complement strand
GTCGTGGCGTGGTGCGGGTTGATGGGAAGGGCGGCCTCTTGAGGCAGTCCGTCCTAGGCGCCTCGCTCCAAGCTCATGCAGTGGGGAGTCTGGTGGAGCGGTGGCGCGGGCGTCTCGGCGGATTGCTTAGCGCGAGTCGATCCGAATGCGGCAGCAATTCTGCGAGGTTGCTTCCCAGGACGGCTGCGATGCGCATCGCTTCCGCGACATCCACACGGCGTGTGCCAGTCTCGATCTTCGCCACGAAGGACTGAGGGCGCTCGAGTGCGGCCGCCAACTCAACCTGCGACATGCCAGCTCTTGTTCGTGCGGAGCGCAGATTCCGGAGAAACTCGACGTAGAGCGGGTCGAGGGCCTTGCTGCCATGGCTCACGCCCCTGCGCTGTCTAGCCACATTGCTGCCCTTGGGGGCAGGTGAAGTCCCGCGAGTCACCCGATAGCTCCCCTGAATGGGACGTAAGACGATGCCGGCGAGCATCGTAGGGGCCTCACCCCGAGTTGACAAGGCCTTGGGGCCCCTGTAGCTTGGCGTATCCCAAAGGAGGATACAGACGGTGGGAACGGATACCCTGCATGAGATTGGCCTGCATCCAGCCGCCACGAGACCCTGGCGGGAGATCAAGCGGTCCATTGATTCCATAGACCTCAACTTCGCTTCCGAGCCGAGGGCCGGAGGCGTGCACGGGCTCCATCCCTACCCTGCCAAGTTCACGGGGCATCTTCCTGCAGCCCTTCTGGAGGCGACGCTAGCCAGCCGGGGCGACGTCGTAGACCCCTTCTGCGGGAGTGGCACCACGCTTGTGGAAGCCATGCGAAGAGGGCACGCATCATGCGGGTTGGATGCAAACCCAATCGCCCTGCTAGTCACGAAGGCGAAAACCAGCCGATTGACCGTTGCAGGTGCCGCTAGCCTCGATCGTGCCGCGAAGTCTGTTGTGCAGGGGATGAGACTGCCAGACGCTGACGACAACCCGAGAGTCCTCGGGAGGAACAACGGCAGGGTTCGACACTGGTTCCCTCCCCACACATTCGCGGAACTGAAGGCGATCGATGCCGTTGGTCAGCGACAGCTACCGGAGGACCTCCTCATTCTATGGCGCGCGGCACTGAGCGCCCTGATGGTGCGCGTGTCGCATCAGGACCAGGAGACGCGCTACGCGTGGGTCGACAAGGAAGTCAAGCCCTGGGACACGGTGCGGGCATTCCGCAAGAAACTCCAGCAGGCTATGCCGGCGATGCTCGCCGCAAGCGAGGACTATGAGCGCTCCGGCGCGCCGATCGCAGTCGTGAACAGCGTCGATTTTTCATTGGAACCCGTTGACTTGGGCAGCGCCAAGTTCGACGTAGCGATCTTCTCTCCTCCCTATCCCAACACCTTCGACTATCACCTCTATCACAGGCTCCGTCTCCTGTTCTTTGGGCACGATCCCAAACAGCTTCGGGTCAGTGAGATGGGCGCGCACCTAAAGTACGATGAAGACACGGCGAGCTATCTCTCTGCAATGCGAACCATGTTCACGTCCCTGTTCCGGGCTCTGCGACCCGGTGGGGTCGCGGCCATGGTGGTTGGGGACAGCGTGGTTCGGGGGCGGGTGTACCAGAACGGAGAGGATCTGCTGGGCGTGGCTGAGCAACTCGGATTTGTGAAGATCGCGGCGGTTCAAAGGCAAATCCCTCCCGGACGAAAGTCGTTCTCGCGGTCCGCCGAGAGATTGAGGGAGGAGACGGTGCTAGTCCTCGGTAGGCCGCCGAAAGGCTCAGGGAAGGCTCGGGAACGCGCGGGCGCGGCTACGACGGCTCCGGGGGACGAAGCCGACTCCAATCAGGAGCAATTGGAGCTCTTTGGGTCCGAGGCCTCCTACCACTGTGGG
>CAZZKI010000299.1:0-1886 GCA_964654785.1 uncultured Solirubrobacteraceae bacterium | reverse complement strand
GAGGGCGCCAAGTCGGCGGCCGGGGCATAGGAGGCCATCAGATGAACCTCGCCATCGCAGCCGCCAGCGGCACCGGAAACCTTGACCTGATCACGATGATCGCGATCGTGGTTCTCGCAGCCTTCGTCGGCTTCGAGGTCATCTCCAAGGTTCCAAATACGCTTCACACCCCACTTATGTCGGGCACCAACGCAATCCACGGAATCGTGGTGGTTGGCGGCATCGTGATCGTTTCCGAGTCACATGACTGGCTTACGAGGATCCTGCTTGTCATCGCCATTGCATTCGGCACGATCAATGTTGTTGGTGGATTCCTCGTTACAGACCGCATGCTTGCCATGTTCAAGCGCAAGCCTGAGCCAAAGAAGGTTGAAGAGCCAGCAGAGGAGGCGTCGGCATGACGATCGCCACCGCTTGGTACCAAGGCTTCAACTTCATTACAACGCTCTACATCTTTGCCTTCATCCTGTTCATTGTTGGTCTCAAGGGGCTGACAGGTCCAAACACCGCTGTTCGCGGCAACAAGATTGCCGCAGTCGGTATGGCCATTGCCGTAGGCGCGGCACTCCTGAGTGTTGGCCCGCACGGAACGCCAGTTATTGACTCAAGCACCGATGTCCTGATCATCGTTCTGGGAGTGGTGATCGGCACGATCCTCGGCATCCCAAGCGCAGTCAAGGTCAAGATGACAGCGATCCCTCAGATGGTCGCTCTCTTCAACGGCGTTGGTGGCGGTGCAGTCGCGATCATCTCCTTCGTTGAGTACTACAACGCCGTTCACCCTGCAGGCGGGGAGAACCCAGAGCTGCAAGCTCTGATCCCATCACTCTTTGCAGCGATCATCGGCTCTGTCTCGTTCTGGGGTTCAAACATCGCTTTCGGCAAGCTTCAGGAGATTCTTCCGAGCCGCCCGATTCAGCTCCCGGGCCAGCAGTTCATCAACCTCGGCCTTCTGCTGGGTGCAATCGCATGCGCTGTGATCATCGCGACTGGAACAGTCTCGATCCCGCTCTTCGTGCTGATCCTCGTGCTCGGCGCACTGCTCGGCAACCTAGTTGTGCTCCCAATCGGTGGCGCCGACATGCCAGTCGTCATCTCGCTGCTTAACGCCTTCACTGGCCTCTCGGCTGCAGCAGCAGGCATCGCTCTTCAGAACGTCGTCCTGATCGTCGCAGGCATGATCGTTGGTGCCTCGGGCACGATCCTCACCAATCTGATGGCAGTCGCCATGAACCGTTCTGTTCCTTCAATCATCGCTGGTGGCTTCGGTGGCGGTGACGCAGTCGCAGGTGGTGGCGGCGGTGACATGGAAGGCCGCACAGTTCGCTCAACCAGCGCGCAGGACGTTGCTATCCAACTTGCCTTCGCCCGCCTCGTAGTGATCGTCCCTGGCTACGGAATGGCTGTCGCTCAAGCCCAGCACTCGGTCAAAGAGCTCACACGAGTCCTTGAAGACAAGGGTGTTGAGGTCAAGTTCGGAATCCACCCAGTTGCTGGCCGTATGCCAGGCCACATGAACGTTCTTCTTGCTGAAGCTGACGTCCCTTACGACCAGCTCAAGGAGATGGACGACATCAACCCAGAGTTCCCGCGCACTGATGTTGTGCTCGTGATCGGAGCCAACGACGTGACGAACCCGGCAGCCAAGGATCAGCCAGATTCGCCGATCTACGGCATGCCGATCCTTGAGGTTGACCAAGCAGCAGCGACTGTTGTCCTGAAGCGTTCAATGGGAGCTGGCTTCGCAGGGATTGACAACCCTCTCTTCTACGACGAGAAGACTTCGCTCCTCTTTGGTGACGCCAAGGAGTCCGTCGGCGAGATCACAGCAGAGGTCCAAGGCCTTTAGGCACTTGGCCGCCCGCCCGGCGTTCTAGGGTAGGGCT
>CAZZKI010000298.1:0-1887 GCA_964654785.1 uncultured Solirubrobacteraceae bacterium | reverse complement strand
GGGGGATGTCATCTGCACCTGAGGAGCCTCAAGCCCTACTGCAACTGGGATGGTGTCAGTGCCCGTCTCACTCCCATCGGAGACAGTGACCTTGGCGAGGTATATGCCAGGCGTTGCGTAGTCATGTGATGGGCTTGCACCACTTCCAGTGGTTCCGTCACCAAAGTCCCAGGCGTAGGTAAGCTCGCTTGAGTCGGCATCGTAAGCCCGCGCCTCAAAGTTGGCTGTCTGGCCACTCACCGTCACAACGGGTTTAAGCCACGGGCGCTGGTTGGCGCCTGCAGGCTCAAGAATCCAGACCCTGCCCGGTACTACACCGCTGGCTGTGAAACCAGCTTCGACCATCCCGATGCCACCTCCCGGCGCTGGCTCCATGTCCACCACTGCCTGAAGACCAGTGGCGAGTGACGAAACCTTGGCTGCTGGGTTCGCTGTGTCGAACAGGCCAACGGTGCCGCGAGCGTAGTCGCCAACCACAAGCCGGCCGCGTTGACCAACGGGCCAGAGGCTTCCAAGCACTGGGCCGGTCATGATCGAACCACCGTCAGCTCCGTGGGCGTATTCGTAGACGGGATTGGTCTGCGTGGACGACTTGACCTTCTTGCATGCAGAGGTATTGGCGTACATCCCCTGCGGGTGTGCGCCTTCACGACATGGCCAGCCAAAGGATTTCCCTCCGGTCGCGATGTCCAGTTCCTCAGTGGTGTCGAACCCGACATCCGCGACGGCAACCCTGCCGCCCCCGAGGAGCGTGAACCTGAACGGGTTACGGAACCCCTTGGCAAAAACCTTGGTGCAGGAGGCGCTCAGGTTGGTCGTCTTCGGGCAGAACGGATGTGACTTGAGGCCACGCCCGTTGCGATCCACGTGCATGATTGCGCCGCTCATCACGTTCGGGTCAAGAGCTCGCATGATCGTCGGTGACAGCGACCCTGGGGTGACGCCGTCGCCGATGCCCACCCAGAGGCTTCCGTCAGGATCGGAGCGAACCGTGCCAATGCTGTGCGACATGCCGTCGGAGGGCATGCAGTCCAACAGTGCTGAGGGTGACGGACAGGCTGAGGTGCCCTGAACGCCTAAGACTGGAACCTCGCCAGCCGCAACAGTGGCACCAGACCCAACTGTGATTCGCGAAAGGCGGCCCGTTTTCGCGCCAGCAGTGTTGGTCGGGTTTGAGTCATAGGTGTAGAGCAGCCAGAGGTAGCCGTTGTGGACGAAGTCGCTGTCAACTGCGATGCCCAACAGACCACGGTCAATGTAGGTCGCGACATGGTCTGAGAGGTCAAAGAGAGTCCGTGCCCGCGGGCCTTCCCCTGGGAGCACGACCTTCACAACACCCTGCTTCTCGGCGATGAAAAGCCTGCCGTCAGGTGCCCAACTTGCCGCAACTGGAGCGTTCAGCCCACTGGCAACCGTCCGAGCTTCAAGGCTTGCTGGAAGCTCAGTGCCACTAGGCCCACCGGCGCTCGCGAACGCAGTGAAAGCAACAGCGGGAACCATCGAAACAAGGCCTGCCACCACGAGTCTGCGTCGGTTTGAACCAGAGGAAATCCGCTTCACACCTCGAGGGTAGTTGCGCAGGGCTCGTCGTGGCTCATTCGGCATACCCACACCAACACATACGGAACTGTGCGGTTGCGGTGTACTCAAATCCGGGCAGTATCGAAGTGGTGACTAACTAATGCCCAAGGTCCTCGTTGAAATGCCCACGTACCTCTGCGTTCGAATTGACCGCATCGCAGACGAGCGTGGCCTCACGCGAAACAAGTTGATCCACGACCTCCTCGCTGGTGTGGTTGACAGGGAGACCGAGCGCGTCGCAGCCGAGCTTCGGCGGATCAGTTGGCGGAGGGAACCCGCCGCCTCTTCCCCTTGGGTTCGCGCCGC
>CAZZKI010000297.1:0-1899 GCA_964654785.1 uncultured Solirubrobacteraceae bacterium | reverse complement strand
GTGGGTAATTCGTACTGCCGAGTCAGTTGTGTTGACTGACTGGCCGCCTGGCCCTGACGAGCGGTAGACGTCGATCTGCAAGTCGTTCTGGTCAATCTGCACATCAACATCGTCCGCCTCTGGCAAGACTGCGACTGTGGCCGTTGAAGTGTGGATGCGGCCTTGGGACTCTGTCTCTGGAACACGCTGGACTCGGTGCGTACCACCTTCGAACTTGAAGACTGAATAGGCGCCATTTCCCTTGATTGCGAAAGTTGGCGAGTCGTCACTGCCACCGAGGTCCTCTGTTTGGAACCCTCGCCGCTCGGCGTAGCGCACAAGCATTCGGTGGAGGTCGTTGGCCCAGATCCCTGCTTCATCGCCGCCAGCCCCCGGCCGGATCTCAACGATCACGTCACGTGAGTCGCTTGGGTCCTTCTCAACCATTGCGAGGCGGATCTCCTCCTCAAGTCGCTCCTTCTCAACCCGAGCGGCCTGTTCCATCTCCCGGATCTCAGGGTCGTCGCCGTCAGCGAGCAGTTCCTTCGCTCCGAGCTCGTCACCAACAGCTCGTCGCCATTCACGGGCTAGCTTGGCCGGCTGCTCCAAGTCTGAGTACGCGCGACTCGCTGCCTCGAACGCATTACGGTCGTTGATGGTCTCGGGGTCGGCGAGTGCCGCCTCCAGTTCAGCGAAGCGGTTTTCGATCCGCTCGACAAGCTCGGTAATCATGAGCTAAGCGGCGACTTCCAGGCCGGCTTCACGGGCGAACTTGAGATCCTCCGGATTCTCCCCGTCAAGGACTGCCTTCATTGAGGCAATTGCGACGGCCAGTTGGTCGAGGTCAGGCTCGCGCGTGGTGAGACGCTGGAGCTGTAGGCCGGGCCACATCAGGCCGCGAACCCAGCGCTTCTTCCGGTTACGACCAAACCAACGGATCGCTTCAAACGAGATTCCCGCGATCAGAGGCACGCCAAGGATTCGCGACAGCACAAGCCAGTACCAAGCTGGAAGGCCGATCGGGGCAAACATGAAGATCGCGATGACCATCACGATCAGCAGGAAGGAAGTTCCGCAGCGCGGGTGCAGCCGGG
This sequence comes from uncultured Solirubrobacteraceae bacterium, assembly GCA_964654785.1. GTDB lineage: Bacteria > Actinomycetota > Thermoleophilia > Solirubrobacterales > Solirubrobacteraceae > WLNJ01. The sequence goes on along the minus strand of CAZZKI010000297.1, from coordinate 826 downwards.
AGAACTTGGCTGCGTTCTCGGGGGTCAAGGGAAGTTGTCCCTCGTAGCAAGCGATTGTCTTGTGCTCTGCCCCGTGGTACTCGAACACTCGCCGGAGGTCCGGCAGCTTGGCGAGAATTGCCAAGTAGGCGAGGAAGATTGAGGTGCGGATAACTCCCTCAACCAGCCAGAAGAGGAGTGATGAGTGAAGGTGCGGCTTGAGAAGGCTGGTAAGGCCAACGGGGACCACGAAGAACAGTCCGATTGCTAGCAGCAGCGAAAGGATCATCGCCCCAGCCCACGCGCCCTTGCCGAGCTCTTCCTCTTCTCCCAACTGAATGTCAGCGCTGATCTGAAGTGCCTTGAAGCCGATACCAAGTGACTCGACGAGTGCGACCACGCCGCGCACAATCGGCAGCCTCAAGAGCTTGTGCCGCCGCAGGACCGAGTCCAGCGGGAATGTGCGGATCTCAATCTCGCCCTCCGGCTCTCGGACTGCCACAGCCCAGATCCCGACGCCGCGCATCATCACGCCTTCGAGGACAGCCTGCCCGCCAACGGGTGCGTCCTCCCCAGCCATGATCCGACCGTCAGGTAGACGCGTCGTGGCCTCGCTGGCCTCAGCGCTCACAGGGAGCCGCCGTTAGCTCTTTGCCTCACGGCTCTTGGCCGCGCGGCGCTGGAAGCGTTCAACCCGTCCGCCGGTGTCCACCAGCTTCTGGCGGCCCGTGTAGAACGGGTGGCACTCGGAGCAGATTTCAACGCTGATCTCAGGGGTGGTGGATCGAGTCGTGAACTGGTTTCCGCAGGTGCAACGCACCTGTGCCTCTACGTATTCGGGGTGAAT
>CAZZKI010000296.1:0-1909 GCA_964654785.1 uncultured Solirubrobacteraceae bacterium | reverse complement strand
CTGCTTCGTCTACAACTGGTCGGAGGGCCATCAGGTTCCTTTCGCGGTGGGTGCTTCTTCGAACATCTTCCTGAGCGCTGGGACGGAACGAGGTCTACCAACAGCCATTGCAGCGATTGGCTCGCCGTCGAGCGTCCAGACTGCTTCAAAGTCACACGCTTCAAGGTCTCCGTCCACCTCAAGAACCGCGCCTTCGGCTGGGAGGCCAAGGTGCTGCAGGCGAACACCGTGCATGTCAGACCAGAACGAGTGCATTGGCTGTTTCGGCGCGTCGAGGCCGAGCATGTCGTGGGCGGCAGTGCGGCCCTGGGCGGCTGCGGCTTCCCAATGCTCTGCCCGGTGGTGCCTCCCTAGGCGCTCATTCCACGGTCGGGCCATGTCCCCAGCGGCCCAGATCCCCTCTGCGTCCGTCCGACCGTTTGCGTCGCAGCGGACACCGTTTTCAATCTCGAGTCCACTTCCTTCGAGCCAGTCGGTGTTGGGGGCAGCGCCGATTGCGATCAGGAGGTGGTCGAACTCAACCTCAGATCCGTCAGCAAGGACCAGAGCCTCTGCGACCCGGTCACCCCTGATTGACTCGACTCCGATTCCGCAGCGGACATCAACACCCTCAGCGAGATGCCAGTTGACGAGCCACTCGCCCAGCTCTGCTCCGAGGAGTCCACGCAGAGGGATCGGCTCCATCTCGACAACAGTTACTTCCGCGCCGAGGCTCTTCGCTGTAGAAGCAGCCTCAAGCCCGATGAACCCGGCTCCGATTACAGCCAGCCGCTTGCCGGGCCCGAGGGCATCACGCAGGAGCTCCGCGTCGGCGGCAGATCGAAGTACTTGGGAGTTAAGGAATCCTTCGAACTGAGGTACGGAGCGAGCATCGGCACCGGTCGCGAGGAGGATCCGTTCAGCTGAATACTGCGATCCACCTGATGTCCACACTGTCCTCGAACCAATCTCGAGGTCCGTTGCTGGATCTCCGAGGACAAGGTCAACTTTGTTCTCCGAGTACCAATCGTGCGGGCGGAAAGAGGTGTCAGGAGCTACATCGCCTTTGAGGGATTCCTTTGACAGTGGTGGCCTGTCGTAGGGCGCCATCGGCTCTCCACAGATCATCGTGATCGGGCCTTCGTCCCCTTGGCGCCGCAGTGCCTCAGCGCAGCGCTGTGCTGCGAGCCCACCGCCGACAATCAGCGTTGAGCTCATCAGCGTCCCCGACCACGTGGGGCAGGAATCGTGATTTGAGTGTTGTGATGCGCATGGACTACCACTGTGTCTCCATGTGTACCGGGAACTTCGACATCTCGGTCACGGTTTTCCTCCGGCAGCCAGCGGTAGAGCGTCAGGAAAAGAGCTGGGGCAATGCTCGCCATGATCACGACCCTCAGCCAAAGCGTGCCTGCATCCGTTCCAGCTCCGAGCGAGTGCACCACAGCCAAGACCCAGACAAGAACGATTGAGCGGTGCATAAGTCGCCACCGCTTAACCCCGATCTGTCTCCTTGCATAGAAGGAGAGGGCAAGGATCGCTGTCATCCAGCCGGCGATGATTCCGAAGGCAACCCAGAATGGCCGATAGGAAATGGTTCCGGGGACGAAGATGTCAACCAGGTTGACCTTCAACCACTTGTCTCCCAGAAGCACAAGTCCGTGTGCGGCGATGGCGAAGACCGCGAACAAAGCCAAATATTCGTGCGCTGGCATCAGCTTTGCCTTGAGACCGCGCTTGTGGATGATCCCCGAGGCCATTACAAGCCCAAGAACTGTGGATGCAGTGACGAACAGAAGTGCGGTTATCCCAAACGCCCGGCTGGCAAGCCACCAGCTGTACTGCAGTGGGTCGGGGTTTGTCAGACCGACAGGGATCACGCTGCGTCCTTGCCCGAATCATGCACAAGCCGCAAATGCCGATGTTGAAG
>CAZZKI010000295.1:0-1909 GCA_964654785.1 uncultured Solirubrobacteraceae bacterium | reverse complement strand
GCGAGCGCTAGCCGGAAGCACCCAAAGTTCGCCAGCGTCAGGGCGGCCAAGGACTGAAACGAACGGGTGGGCAATAACGAGGGCGGGTCCGGCCTCGCTCCCGAAGAAGCTCTTTAGACCAGCTGCCTCAGTTGCGAAATTGCCGCTGGGCCCGGCAAAGACAGTCAGGACAGAAAGGTCATTCGAGGGGAGCTCCGGGGTAGCCGCCTCTGCAACAGGTGCGGCCAACGCGAGGAGAGTCGCGGCCAGAAAGAGAACGCGCCGGACTTGATGCCGGCGCGCAAAAAAACTCATTTGATGAACCTAGAGTTGGTTAGCCCTGAACGTAAACCCGCATCACCATGTTGGTGTGGAGGCTGCAGATCAAGGAGTAGAGAGCCTTCTTCTTCGAAGGAGCAGTTGGCGTCCAGCCTGCGGTTGGGTAAACGTAGTCTGCTGATGAAGTGTTCTGGCGCGTGCTTGAGTTGGTGAACTTAAGCGCCGTGCTGGCAGTGGTCTTCGTGCACGCGCTCGTTGTGCAGATTCCCGTCTTCCAAGCCAAGTTTGAGCCAGTCTTCTTGAGGCTCACATTGTGGTAGCCAGGGTTGTTTGAACCGTTGCCCCAGATGAAGAAGAACTTCGTTGAGCCGCTCTCCACTGTGATGTCTCGATAAGTCGCGAAGCTGAATCCTGCGTCGCCTGCGGTCTTCTGCGTGTCCCACCAGAACCAGCCGTCCTGGGAGTTGCCCTGGAGGTAGATGTTCTTGACTACTGGAGTTGCCGCGGCTTTACCCGACTTTGCTGTGGCGCTGCCAAGGCCGGGAGCAAGCACGGCGCAGGTGGCAAGGGCGGTAACGGCGAGGAGAAGCTTCTTTGAAGTGGTCATGCGGACCAATGTACACCAGCCCCCTAGTACTTGCGCAAGTTGCTTTACCGAAATTTTTCTCACGAGCTTGAGCGTGCCAACCGCGACGATTGAGGCTTTGTCGGGTTAAGGTTCGCGACGGGGATATGAAGAACAAGCAAGAGGAAAACGAACGCTCTGGGTTTGACCGCAGAGACTTCCTGAGCATCGGTGGGATAGGTGCCGCAGGCCTCCTGTGCAACCTGACCAAGAAGGACATTCCGAACTTGAGCGGGCGCGACGTAGCCGCTATTGACGCTGCCGCGGCTTCGCTCAAGAAGCCTTCCGGAGCCAAGGCGAGCTCGGCTGGATTCAAGTCAGGCGCCAAGGGTGTTGCAGCGTCAACTGACCCGGTTGACCTTTACGAATTTGGAACTCCCGACCCGCAGCCGGGGGGGCAGACGGTCGAGTACTGGATCCAAGCGACAACAGTCACTTGGGATGCGGTGCCAACGAAGTTCGACTCGTGGATGGGAACCGCACAGAAGTCAGTCAAGTTCACAGCCTTCTGTTACCAAGAGATGGAGTCCGGCTTCTCTGGCCCGAAGCGCTACTCCAACGGAAGCTATGCGCAGCCGACCATGCCTGGGCCAACTCTGGAGGCGAACGTCGGCGACACCCTTGTCGTGCACTTCCGCAACAACGACTTCAAGTCAATGCAGCCAGTCACTATTCACCCGCACGGTGTTCGCTACACCCCTGATTACGACGGCACCTACCTCGGCAACCTGACCCGCGCTGGCGGCTTCATTGCTCCGGGTGAGGAGTTCACCTACACATGGGAGTGCACGCCGAGCAGCGTTGGAGTTTGGCCCTACCACGACCACGGCCCCAACCATGTCCTCAATACCTCACGTGGGCTGTTTGGAACGATCGTCGTTCGCGACCCGAGCGAGCCAAAGCCGGACCGCGAATACTTCCTCCACCTTCACAGCCTTCCCTCTCCAATTACCAAGTCGCCGACCATGCTCCACTGCATTAACGGCCGCTCATATGCTGGCAACACGCCAACCTTGCGAGCCGTTG
>CAZZKI010000294.1:0-1912 GCA_964654785.1 uncultured Solirubrobacteraceae bacterium | reverse complement strand
AGCGGCTCTGGCGGTGAGTTGGGGCGCAGAGTTACGCGGACTTCCTCCCCGCGCTCAATGAGCGCACGGACAAGGTGATGCCCAATGATTCCCGTTCCCCCGGTTACCAACGTAATTCCCATCAAAGGGAGCGTAGCGCGGCTGGTAGGCTCGAAGGGCATGGCTGACCTCTGCGTCGTAACCGACAGCTGCCACTACATCCCGCAAGCACTGCTTGACGACCTCGGAATCTCACAGGTTCCCCTTCACGTCCTCTTGCCAGACGGCGAGGACCGGCTTGAGAACTCCTACGGAGGTGACTACACCCCGTTCTTCGATGTCCTCACCAACTCCTCTGAACTACCCAAGACCTCGCAGCCCTCAACCGGCGAGTTCCTTGATGTATTCACCCCACTTCTTGACGAGGGCAAGGAGATCCTCGGAGTATTCATCTCGAGCGGAGTCTCAGGCACCTTCAACGGCGCTGAAACCGCCCGGGAAACTCTTGGCGACCGCGGCTCGAAGATCACGCTGGTGGACTCAAACTCCTGCGCAGGCGGCGAAGCACTGACAGTCCTCGCAGCCGCAGCCGCAGCCAAGGCTGGTTTGTCAGCCGAAGCTGCTGCCGCCCACACCCAGGAAGCCCGTGAGAACACGCGCCTCTGGTTCGCCGTGGACACACTCGAGTACTTCCGCAAGGGCGGCCGCATTGGCTCAGCACAAGCTTGGATTGGTGCGGCGCTGCAGGTCAAGCCAATCCTCGGCTTCAGCGCTGGCGAGATTGAGCCGGTTGAGCGGGTGAGGACTTCAAAGCGCGTCCTTGAGCGAATGACGGAATACCTCCACCAGCTCAAGGAGGACAACCAAGACGCGTGGGTCGTACAGCACGCTTGTGACCCTGAACGCGCTGACGAACTCGCTGCCCGCGGTGAAGAGATCATGGGCTGCCCACCGCTTCTGGTGAGCGAAATCGGGCCGGTGCTTGGCACCTACTCTGGCCCGCGCATGCTTGGCGTGGCCGGTATGCCCCGCAAGTACTTCGACCTCTAGAAGAAGGCGACTAGCCGCGACGGCGGCGGCGACGGCCGAACACTGCACCGCCAACGGCAGCGATTCCGCCACCGATTACAAAGCCTGCTACTGCTGCTGCCTTGACTGCCTCAGGATGCTCACGGAGATGGCCGCGCCAGTCGGTGAAGCGTGTGATCTCACCGCGGAGGCCAACAATTGAGACAGCCAAGTTCTGGCGGCCCTTTTCAATGTCAGCGCGAATCTGGTCAGGGGTGCGTCCAGTGCTCATGAGTTCTTCTTCGCCTCCTTGGCAGCCTTCTTGGCCAGCTTCTCCTGCGCCTTAGCTGCGGCCTTGTCAGCCTTGGCCTTTGCCTTCTCGGCTTTCGCCTGGGCCTTGTCAGCTTCCTTCTTGGTCTTGGCAGCGTCGCGCTGGGCTGCATCAGCCTCGATTGACTCGCGGTCAAGCGCTGGGCCAGTTGGGGCAGCCTTGCCGTCAGCTGTGGCGGCGACGGTGTCGCGGATCAGCTTGGCCTCATCAATAGCCATCGTTGGCGTTGGGTCAGAGTTCTTGTTGATCCACTTGTAAGCAAGGAAGCCTGAGATTCCAGCCGCGATGAACAGCAGAACCGCTGTGAGGAAGAAGCCACCCCAGTAATCGTCACCACTGAAGATCAGCTTCCAAAGCAGCCAAGCAAGAGCTTCAAGCACGAAAAGCAAACCGACGATGGCGAAGATGCCAGCTGCGGCTGCGACAACAACACCTTTGCCGAAGCGGGTTACCTTGGCTGAGACTTCAGCCTTTGCGAGCTCAATCTCTTCACGGACAAGGCCGACTGCTTGGTCGGTGACCTTGCCGATAGCTGTTGCCAGGCCTTCAGCTTCCTTCTGTGGGTCAGCCACGGAAGATCACCTTGATCGCCTT
>CAZZKI010000293.1:0-1923 GCA_964654785.1 uncultured Solirubrobacteraceae bacterium | reverse complement strand
GATGACAGTGACCGGATCCGCGAAGCCGAGGCGCGAGAGGAGTTCAAGCGCACCGGCCGCTGGCCAGATGAGTAGAAAATCCGTTGCTCGACTGAGTAGTTCCCCGTACGCTCGGAGCATGGGATGTGGACTCCTCATTGGCCTCACAGTGTTTGCTTCCGCATGTGGCTACGGCCCCGCGCCAAGCAGCGTCGCCAAGGAGCCTGCGGCTAAGGCAGCCGCTGTCTCACTCGGCTCGGTGACGGCACGCATCGCCGCTGCAGGAGACATCGCCTGCGCAACTGCGACCTCAAAGGTTGGCTGCAGGGCGGCTGACACAGCTGCGTTGGTCAAGCGTCTCAACCCACAGCGTGTCCTTGCGCTTGGTGACCTTGCTTATGACTCTGGCTCAGCTTCCGACTTTGCAAACGGCTACGCACCAACTTGGGGGGCTTTCAAATCAAAGACATTCCCTGTGCCTGGAAACCACGAGTACAACACGACAGCCGCGCAGCCCTACAAGGACTGGTGGGGGGCGATCGCTCGCCCGGCTGGCACGACTTGGCACTCAGCCCGCATCGGCGGGTGGGTGGTACTGGGGCTTGACTCCAACTGCGATGACGCAGCAGTAGGAGGGTGCGGCCCAGATTCTGCCCAAGGCAAGTGGCTGGCGGCGCAACTCAAAGGTTCGCCACGCTGCGTTGTCGCCATCTGGCACCACCCCCGCAGATCATCAGGCGTCCACGGCGACAATTCCTCGGTCCAACCCCTCTGGCAGCAGCTCGCCAACGCACACGCAGACCTGGTCCTCGCTGGCCACGACCATGACTATGAGCGCTTCGCCCCGGCAGACGCCCAAGCCAACCCGGCCTCGCCGGGAATGGTGGGAATGGTCGTGGGAACTGGTGGCAAGCAGCCCTACCCCTTCCTTGCGAAGAAGCCCGGTAGCCTTGTGAGGATCCAAGGAGTCCACGGTGTGCTCGCGCTTGACTTGCGCCAGCGCGGCTGGGACTGGCGCTTCACTGGCACGGACGGCAAGGTTCGTGACAGGGGCAGCGCCGCCTGTCGAGCCTGACGCATTGTCAACCGGCTTTGGACCTGTCACTCTGGGGGAGTGAACATGCCCAGCATCCCCACCCGCGAAGAGTTCGGCGCAGCGCGCGACGAACTGGTCAAGAAGGTGAAGCCCAAGCTTCGCGGCCATGTGCACCAATGGGGCTTCTGCGTGGCTGTTGTTCTGGGTGTTCTGCTTGCAGTCTTCGCTGACGGTGCAGTTGCTCGAACCGCCGCGATCATTTACGCGGTCTCACTGGCTGGCCTGCTGGGAACTAGTGCTCTCTACCACCGAGTGACTTGGACGGAGAAGGCGCGCATGCGAATGCGAAAGCTTGACCATTCAATGATCTTCGTCCTGATCGCTGGCACCACCACGCCAATCGCTCTGCTTGCAGTCAAGGGAACTCTTGGCATCGTGCTCTTGAGCCTTGTTTGGGGTGTCGCCCTTGCGGGAACGATCATGAACGTTGCTTGGATTGGCGCGCCAAAGCCACTCTCAGCAGCGATCTACATCGTTGCCGGGATGCTGGGGGTAATCGCAGTTGGGCAGCTGGCAGGCACCGTTGGGCTGATCGCAGTTGGCGGCATTGCCCTCGGCGGACTCTTCTACATCGTTGGGGCAATCATCTACGCGACGGAGCGGCCTGATCCGTTCCCCACCGTGTTCGGCTACCACGAGATATTCCACGTCCTCGTCGTAATCGCGGCCGCGATCCACTTCGGCGTGATCGCCGGCTGGGTTGTTCCGCTTAGCGCCTAAGACCTAAGAGGTCTTGGCGCCGGTCGCGTTGGCGATCGCCTCGCTCAGGAAGGACCGCACGCTGAGCATTGTCTGCGCCGTTAAGTGCTTGCCGTCCATATGGACTGGGTAGTTGTTGACGAACGCTG
>CAZZKI010000292.1:0-1935 GCA_964654785.1 uncultured Solirubrobacteraceae bacterium | reverse complement strand
CTGCCGCTGGGAACATTTCCATTCCACGCGGTTCAGGGAATTCAATTCCCGCTTGCGATCCTTGCGGTTCTCTCTGTTCGGTCGCTCATCGGGGCGCGACCACTCGGCCTCGTATTTCCTTTGGTGGCCGTTGGCGTCCTGGTGATTCCTGGGACGGTCTACCGCGTTCAGCAGATGCGCGATGCCGTTCAGGCCGGCCTTCAGCCGTTCTTCCTGACAGTTGACGAACGTGATGCTCTTCGCTGGCTCGAGCGCAATCCAGCCAAGGGGGGAGTCATGACTGAGAACTACCTCGGAACGGTGATTCCCGCATACACAGGTCGCCAGACCTGGCTTGGTGCAGGCTCGTGGAGTCCCGACTTCAATAGCCGCCAGAAGCAGCTAGACCAGCTCTTCGCAGGCAAGCTGGGAGCGAAGGGTGCAAAGGCGCTAGTAGTACGGCCAGGTGCTGGTTTCATACTCGAGGACTGCCGCGCCAAGCCGGAATTCTTCGCACAGGTCAGTGGATTTACCGATGTCGTTTGGAGGCAGGGCTGCGTGACCGTGTTGAGGGTCAAGGGCGCTCCACCGCTTGAGGGTGACCGCTAGTGATTACCGCTCTGGCTCGAGCTCGGCTTCCACTGATTGAGTCACTGAGGGCAATCGCGGCACTCTTGATTTTCGCCTACCACGCCCTCTTCGTAACTGGAAACCTCAGCAGCACTCACTACGGCTGGTACCTCAACGTCGGGGTACCTCTCTTCTATGCAATTAGTGGGCTCCTTCTCTTTCGCCCATTTGCTGAAAGCTTGGTTAGTGGTGAGGCCCCATCAGGCTTCAGTGCCTATGCGCGGCATCGAGTTTTTCGGATCGTGCCCGCCTACTGGGTCGCGCTGCCAATCATCGCCATCGTTCTGGGACGTACGGCTCAGGTGTTCACGTTCAGCGGTGTGATCACCTACTTCGGAATGCTCCAGGCTTATTCGTTGGAGACATTCGTTGGTGGCATCGGGCAGGCTTGGACGCTCACGGTTGAAGTTGCCTTCTACATCTTTCTGCCCTTCTGGGCGTGGGTCTGCTCCCTCGTGGTTGCGAGGGGGCAGGGCGATGGGGAGCGGCTCCGCCGACTGCTTCTCATGATCGGTCTGGCCGCGGCTGCCTCGCTTGCTTGGAAGTTGGCGGTGGTCCACCACGTGGGCGACGACATTCCGTCCGCGGTGGTGCCGTTAACCGCTCTTCCAGCAGCACTCGACCAGTTCTGCGTGGGAATGGTGGTCTGCGTCCTCCTCATTGCCCAAGGACGGAACCTTGGTAAATCACGGCTCTTACGGCTCTTCGGCTACAAGCCCGTTCTAGGGCTGGCATTGGCCGGCGTTGCCTACTGGTTACTCGGTGAGATAGACGGAGTCGGGCTGTTGAACTCGTCTCCCATGTTCAGCCGAGGGGCGCGGACTGTGCTCGATCACGAGGCCAAGGCCCTGTTTGCTGCAGGCCTAATCTTCGCAGCGGTGACCGCTGTCCCGGGGTCAGGGATCGTTGGAAGGGTCTTTGGCTTTTCCGGTCTTCGTTGGGTGGGGGAGGTCTCTTACGGGTTTTACCTCTGGCACCTTGCGATCTTGACTCTTCTTGCTGGAAACCTCGCATGGGCTCTCGGTGATCACGGCCTCATCGCGGACCCCGCTGGGGTCGGCATCACCGCAACCTGGCAGGTGGTGAGCCTCGCGGTTGCGTTTTCCTTTGGTGTAACGCTGCTATTCGGTTGGATTTCTTGGCGCTTCGTGGAGCGACCAGCAGTGGCTAAATCGCATATGAAGTCTGGTTGATTTGGCGAACTGGCTCGGCGGTCTTGGGGGAAGGTCATTCCCAGAAAGTCGTTGAATCGCTGTTCCCGCTACCCTCAGCCGTCCATGTCAACTACAGAAACCATTCCCGCCGGCGCGAAAATCGTCGACGGAA
>CAZZKI010000291.1:0-1937 GCA_964654785.1 uncultured Solirubrobacteraceae bacterium | reverse complement strand
TCAACGTGAAGGACTACGTCGCCCTCGCCGAGAGCACTTGTGCTGGCCTGCTCAACATCGTCGGCAACCGCGTGGCCAGCTGCGAGCCCAGCGTCAGGGTCTACCGCGACGACCACATCGGCAAATGTCTTGCCGCCAGCCTGCCGCATTCGCAACCTGCGAAGTTCAACTGAGGAACCAAGCTCGGCAATGGCAGCGCGGGCCTTGTCCTCTGCGCCCACGGGGGTCGTGTCCATCAGCACGGAGATGTTCTCCCGCATCAAGCGGACTGCTGCGACGATGACTACCACCGCCACGATTAGAGCTGCTGCAGAGTCCGCGCCTGGCATTCCGTTGGCAGCAAGGATGAGGCCGATCAGAACCGCTACTGATCCACCAAGGTCCCCGGCAAAGTGAAGAGCATTGGCTTTAAGCGCAGCGCTGTGGTGTTCCTCACCAGCGCGGTGGGAGGCTGTGGCGCGGGTGACATCCACCACGATCACGATCGCGAGCACGAGGAATGTGACCCATGTGGTGCTCAATTCATGTTGGCTGCTTGATGTCAAGCGGCTAATCGCTTCGAAGATGATGAACCCGCTGGCAACCAGCAGGACGGCACCTTCAGCGAGAGCTGCAAGGTGCTCAGCCTTACCGTGGCCGAACGGGTGCTTGTCGTCAGCCGGCTGCTCGCCAACCCGCACTGCGAAGAAGGTCAGGAGGGCTGCAACCAAGTCGGTTGCGGAGTGGGCTGCCTCTGCGAGCAGGCCCAGTGAGCCTGCCGCGATGCCAGCGCCCAACTTGAGGGCGACCAAGCCTGCCGCGGCAATGATCGAAAACAGGGCTGTTCTACGGACGACCGTCACCAAAGTTCAGAGTACGGGAAGCGTGGAGGTTCTAAGCTCAAAGGGCAGATGCCTGCCGCCATCCACCTGATCCAGGCTGACACTTCGGCCCGAGCCGACCTTGCTCAGCTTCTGGCGGCGCGCGGAGCAACCGTCACATTGGCGCAGCCAGCCGGGGAGCAAGTCGTCCCAGCATGCGATGCAGCGGTATTTCTCGCAGATGAGGACCCACTTGCGCCCGGCGGCGTTCCCGCAACTGGACTTGTGGCTGGGTGGGCTGAGGCAGCCTCGGTAGTTAATGCGCGTTTCATCCTTTGCTCATCCGTCCTTCTTTATGCGGATGGCGGGGAGGCTGAGTTAATGGCGAATGACCCTGAGATCGGCCATCCGCCTGAGCTACGGCCGCTTAGCCTGGCTGAACTTGAACTGTTTGGCTCCAGTGCTGAAGTGATGCTGCTGAGGCTTGGCGTGGTGCTCGGCCCGGAAGGTTCCGCAGCGCATGACCTCGCTGAGCGCCTCCGTTCAGGCAACCTCCCGGTTCCTCAAGACCGCCAGCACTTCGTGTCTCTGCTTGACCGGGCGAGCCTCGCTGATGCCCTTGTCGAGGTAGCCCCGAGCAGCCTCCACGGTGGTTGGGATTTGGTTGCTGACGATGCTTCATTGGCTGACCTTGCAGAGTTTGCGGCTGAGCTTCTGGAGGCTCCCAAGCCAGTGACAGTCCCGCTTGCGCAGGCGATTGCCGCTGCTGGGCCGGACGCAGCCACCCGCTGGCTGACATCCCGCAAGGTAACTGGCCGTGATCTAAGGGAAACTGGTGCAGTGGAAGCAAAACCGTGGACAGACATCGTCAAGGAAGCCCTCGCATGAGCGACTCAATTTGGAAGGCAGGTGACGGAACGCCAGCATCACGGGTGCTGCGTTGGCTCCTGCCAGGGTTGATGGTCGCAGTTGGGGTAGTTCTTGTGGCCGGCGACTTTGGAAATGTTGCCCTCGGGATTGGCACCACTCTGATCGCGGGTTCTGTGGTTGTCATCTTTGCCGGTTGGTTTGGCCGGCTTGGCGATGACAGTGACCGGATCCGCGAAGCCGAGGCGCGAGAGGAGTTCAAGCGCACCG
>CAZZKI010000290.1:0-1942 GCA_964654785.1 uncultured Solirubrobacteraceae bacterium | reverse complement strand
ATGAGGCAGTCCTTCGGATGCTTCGCCGCATTGGTGACGTGTCGAAGGTTCCTGAGTTCATTGACGGCGTGAAGGCCGGCAACGAGCGCCTGATGGGCTTTGGCCACCGCGTCTACAAGAACTACGACCCGCGAGCCAAAATCATCAAGAAGGCCTGCGACGACGTGTTCGAAGTCACTGGTGTCAACCCGCTCCTGAAGATCGCAGTCGAGTTGGAGAAGATCGCCCTTGAGGACGACTACTTCGTCAGCCGTCGCCTCTACCCGAACGTTGACTTCTACTCAGGCCTGATCTACGAGGCTCTCGGTATGCCAGCCGAGATGTTCCCGGTTATGTTCGCGATCCCACGCACCAGCGGGTGGATTGCCCAATGGCTTGAGATGGTTGACGACCCTGAGCAGAAGATCGCCCGCCCGCGGCAGATCTACACAGGCAGTCGCGACCTCAACTACGAGCCAATCGCTTCCCGCAAGGGTTAGGCAATGGCGGAGCGTTGGCGTCTCGTCGTACGCGACGGCGCCACCGTGAGCAAGTCAGATTTCGAGTCGTTGGTGGAAGCCCTCGACCAGCTGCAGGCTGAGACAGTCGAAGCTGCCAACCGGCCTCCGGTTAAAGCAATTGATTTGAAGGTCAGAGACTTTGAACCGAGTGATCAGGTCGTTCTGCGTGGGCAAGTGAAAGGCCCACAGCGTTGGATTCCCAAGGTGCAGTGTGGCATTGATGTGCGCGGTGACGGAAGCGTGAAGCCTTGGATCGGCGGTGCCGGCAAGCGCGAGGTAGAAGTGCGCAAGAAGGAGACACCTTGGCTGGCGCTCCGCCGTGAGCTTGGGGTGAAGAGGACCTAAGCGGCGAGAGTTAGCTGCTCACCCGGTTCACCCTCGTCGGGCTCGGGAGTTGCGGCTGCAGTGGTCGTGGGCTGTGCCTCGGCAACGGAACTCTCCTCTGCTGGAGCTTCTTCGGCCGCCTTGGGCTTGGTCCCAGCAGGTGCGGTCAGGACAAGCTCTGCAGCGTGTTCAACCAGCCAAGCTGCGTCTTCACGGTGCCCGGGGCGGCGTTCGTCCATCAGAGCCCAGAACTTCTTGGAGTGGTTGGGCTCCTGGATGTGGCAGACCTCGTGCCAGACGACAGTCTCAAGTACCTCTGATGGGGCCAGCATCAGCCGCCAGTTGAAGCTCATACGGCCGCCGGGTGAGCATGAGCCCCAGCGGGTCTTCATATCGCCAATACGGAGTGAACTCCACTCAGTTCCGCACTTGCGGGTAATTCGGTCAAGCCGTTCGGTGAAGACTTTCTTCGCTTCGCGGCGGTAAAGCGACTCAAGCGCTGGGACATGGTCACCTTCAGGCACGAGGATCACGCCACCTTTGCGAACTGCCACCTTGCGACCCTTCTGTGTGACAAGTGGGGTCAGCTCACCAAGCCACGGCACAGCGTTGCCACGGGCTGCCACAGATTGGTTGGTTTCTTCCCTGTCGGCCAAGCGGTCAAGGATCCACGACTCAAGCTTGGTGACTGCCTTCAAGGCTGTCTTCTCAGGCGCGGTCTCCGGCAGCGTCACGACTACGCCATCTGAGTCAACGGTGACCTTAACTCGGGTTGCCTTCGCCGACCGGCGGACGGTCCATTCGAAGGGAAGTGAGGAGTCTGCGGCCATTGGGCAACTATGACGGTTTGATCGGGCGGTAGGACCTTGCGCTGCAGCCGACAGCCCACACAGCGATAATCAACCCATGGAAGAGACGCGGATCAACCTGCCAAAGGGAGTTCGCCCACCGCTAGGCGTCTTCGTCAACGGTGTTGAGTTGCAGGAAGGCACCGACTTCGAGGTCCTTGGAACTGAGGTTGTCGTCAAGCGCCAACTGATCCGTGCGGAGAAACTCGGCTTTTGGGCGTGGTTCCTTGGAGCTTGGGGGATTGGCACCTATCGCAAGAACGATGAGGT
>CAZZKI010000289.1:0-1972 GCA_964654785.1 uncultured Solirubrobacteraceae bacterium | reverse complement strand
GCGCTGCAGAACTCGAAGTTGAGGGAAGCACAGTCCAAGCGGTTCTCGATTCGGTTTTTTCGGACCATCCTGCGTTGAAGGATCGCCTTGTTGACGAGAACGGGCTTCGGCGATTCGTGAACCTTTACGTCGGGGGCGAGGATGTTCGTTTCCTCAATGGCCTTGAGACCGAAGTGGCTGATGGCGGTGAACTCACTGTTCTACCGGCGGTTGCTGGCGGCTAGAGGTCGACTAAGGCTTCGGCTAGTGCAGCCGGGTTTTCCAGCGGAAGGGAATGACCGCCGGTAACAACAGTGGGTGCTGTTCCAGCCAGCATCGCCAAGTGCTCCGACGGGTCAATATATGCAGTGTCCCGCTCACCTCTGAGGACTGTGAGAGTCGGAATCTCGCCTGGGCCAAATCCCATAAATACGGGTGCTATCCCTTGTCCAAAACTTCGTAACGCGGCTGCGAGGCCATCAGCTGCCTGGTCAAGAAGCATTTCGATACGGGCTTGCCTCACCTGCTGAGGATCACCCGTCCAGATTGGCAGCGAATCCCAATGTGCTGCGAACTCCTGCATCCAGCCTTCATCCAAGAGGCGAGTTGCCAGCGATTCATCCGCCTGCTGGCGGTTGAATCGGTCTTCGGTATTTGAGATACCGGCACCGCTGGAGACGATCACCAGGTCGGTCCAACGGCCTGGTGAGTCAGCAGCGAGGTTGAGTGCGACTCGGCCGCCCATTGAATATCCGCAGAGGATTCGTCGATCAGCCGTGCTACCGGGAGGAACCGACTCTTGAACTTGGGTGAGGAACTGAGTTGGGTCGGAAGGCCTTTGATCTGCTTTGCGTCCGTGACCGGGTAGGTCAATCGTGGAGATCTCCCAATCGGATGGAAGCAATGCCACAGTCTCTTCCCAGACTCGCGAGTCCTGCGTGAAGCCGTGAATTAAGGTCAGTTGAGTCATTGAAATGAAGCGCGCCCGGCAGGATTCGAACCTGCGACCTCTTGCTCCGGAGGCAAGCGCTCTATCCACTGAGCTACGGGCGCCGGGGGGCCAACACTACCGGGCGGGCCATTGGCCGAAGAGGGCCGGTCCATCGTGACGCCGCTCCTCTATCGTCCGCGGGGCTCCATGGAGATGGCCGTCTCATTCATCGGGACCTCCGGCTCGGTGCCAACCGCCCGTCGCGGGCTGTCCGCGCAGCTGATCAGGCACGGGTCGACCCGGATCCTCGTCGATTGCGGCGAAGGGACGCAGCGCCAGATGACGCGCTCGGTCGGGCTGGTCGACGTCGATGCGGTCTTCCTCACCCATTACCACGCCGATCACTGGCTCGGTCTTCCCGGCCTGCTCAAGACCTTCGACCTCAGGGAGCGCGAACGGCGACTGCAGGTGTTCGGCCCCCCTGGGCTCCAGCGGGTCATGGACATGATCGTGGCTGCTACAGGCAGGACGAGGTTCGCCGTCGAAGCCGAGGAGCTGGATTCGGGCGACGCGGTCGACTTCGACGGGATCTCGATCGAGGCGTTCGGGGTACGCCACAGGGGAGCTGCTTTCGGCTTTGCGGCGATCGAGCCCGACAGGCCCGGACAGATCGACCTCGACAAGGCAGCTCGGTTCGGGATGTCCCCGGGGCCCGACCTTGGTCGCCTGCAGAGGGGGGAGACCGTCAACGGGGTCGCTCCGGAGGACGTCATGGGTGACACCCGCCCCGGAAGGCGGGTCGTCTTCTCGGGGGATACGTCCCCGTGCGACGCGGTGAGGGAGGCGGCATGGCAGGCCGATCTCCTCGTTCACGAAGCGACTTTCCTCGACAGCGAGCGAGAGAAGGCCCTCGACAAGGGCCACAGCACGGCATTGCAGGCCGCCGGGATCGCTGCCGAGTGCGAGGTGGGACTGCTGGTGCTCAACCACGTCTCGTCGCGCTACTCGGGAGCCGAACTTCGCGACGAGGCCCGCACGACGTTCGACCGGAGCGAGGTGGCA
>CAZZKI010000288.1:0-2007 GCA_964654785.1 uncultured Solirubrobacteraceae bacterium | reverse complement strand
CCTCACGCTCTCGGGCGCGGGCGCTGGGGATGTCTACGAGTGCTCAATCAACGGCGCTGCGTTTGCAACCTGCACCAGCCCGCTTTCACTCAGCGGTCTGACTGACGGTGTTCAGACAGTGAAGGTCCGCATCAAGGATGCTGCGGGCAACGCTGGCGCTGAGACAACTGTCCTCTGGCGGATTGGTGACGAGGCTCCAACGCCTCCAGCCGGCCAGACAGGCAGCGCAACCCTCAGTGGACCAGGTTCGGTTGTTGTTGGACCGCTCGCGAAGCGGATCTTCAACGGCCCGAACTTCCAGATCAACACGGTCTGGCCAGCTGGCGCCAAGCGAGTGATCATTTCCAACTCGCCAGTGTTCAGCCGTTCGCAGAGCTTCCCAGTGGCAAGTACTGCTGCTTGGAACCAGCCTGTTGCCAAGGCCGGCACGTTCGGTAGCCGCACCGTGTACTTCAAGTACACAGGTGATGGCATCAACACAAGCCAGGTCTACACGGCAACGTTCAACTGGGATCGCGCAGCACCGTTCCTGAACATGTTCGCTAAGAAGCGCGCCCTTGGCTACGCCCCTGACGCCTGGAAGGTGCGCTTCAAGGGTGGCGACAAGGGCGGCTCTGGCCTTGCCAAGGTTCAGATCTGGAACAAGAAGAACGGCATGCCACAGAAGCCACCGGTAGCTGGTGCGACCGGCGTCGGATTTGTCGGAGGCTTCAAGGACGTAGTCACAGTCCCAGGCAGGTACGCGCCACAGTGGGCTCGTGTCTCGGACAAGTCCGGTAACTGGTCACGCTGGTACATGATCAAGTAACCAGACCGACTCGAATTGGAATAACAAGGCGCTGGTCTCGCAACGGAGGGGCCAGCGCCTTATTCTTTTGTCATGCCAACGTCAGCTCAACGCCAAACTCATCACCCGACGAAGGAGAAATTGATCGTCACGGTGATTCAGATGCTTGACGAGCGCCCCGATGAGGTGGGAATCGAAGAGATCCTCAAAACATCGGGCGTGTCAACCGGCTCGATGTACCACCACTTTGAGGATGTTGACCACCTCATTGAGACTGCCTATGCGCGCAGGTTCTCGATGTTCGTTGACTTCAGCATTGCGATGATCAGTGATCTCCTCGCCGCAGCCACGACTCAGGAAGAGATGGTCGAGGCGCTGTTCGAAGTCACCCGCAAGACGCAGGCCCCAGAGTTCGCGCCGATCCGTTACGAGCGTGCACGGATCGTTGCCATGGCTCAGCACAATGAGCGTTTCCGAGCCGCACTGCAGGTTGAGCAAGCTCGCCTTACTTCGGCCCTCGCCGACTTGTTCAGAGACCTTCAGAACCAAGGCTGGATGAACACCAACTTTGATGCCCATGCAGCGTCAGTGATGATTCAGGCCTACACACTCGGCAAAGTAGTTGACGACTTTGCAACCGAGCCAATGGACCCGGCTGAGTGGACGAAGATCATTGACCTTCTGTTGCTGAACGTATTCGCTGCTTGATCAGGAGGGGCTGACGAGTCGGTCAAACGCGTCGCTCCAGATGCGTTCAACCATCTCACCAGTGAAGTGGTCTGAGTGAGACATCCTTGCGACTGCGAGGCCATCGCTGAGCGCCCAAAGCTGGGCGACAAGGTCAGCGGGGACGATTGAGGAGTCAACCTCACCCTTCGCTTGCGCTGCCTCAACGAGCTTGACCCAGCGGGCATCACCTTGAGCATTGAGATTGTTCATGTGCTCAGCCAGTTCCTTGTGGTGAATGGCGTGGAAGGCGAGGTCAATGTAGACATTGACGAACGGAACATCGGCATCGTCAATCGGTGTCCAGCGGCGCGACTTTGCCTTGAGCAGCTCAAGCGGAGTTTTGGCCGTGCCTACATCATCAGGCTCAAGCCAAGCCCAAGTGCGGTCGGCAATCGCCTTGAGCATCTCTGCCCGAGAGCCGAACTCGTAAGTGAAGGGCGCCGTCGTGGTTCCCGACCGCTTTGCGAGGGTGCGGAAGGAGCAGCCGTCAA
>CAZZKI010000287.1:0-2018 GCA_964654785.1 uncultured Solirubrobacteraceae bacterium | reverse complement strand
GAGGAACAGCTGGAGGCTGTCCGTGGTCATCTCAGTCTTGACTGCAACATCTGCCTTGCGACGGCGACGCTCGCCGCGTGCTGCGGCCTCTGCGACTACGGGGTTTGCTGTCTGGGTGTCGTCCTCGACAAGTTCGATCTCTTGCTTCTCAAGGAAGCCATGAAGCTCTTCGATGTCAGCTTCGTCAACATCAAGTTCGGCTACTGCCGACTTGATCTCAAGGTGAGTAACAACGCCAGTTTTGTTTCCCTTAACGACAAGAGCCTTGATCTCGTCAAGCTCTGCCCATTCATGCTGCGACATGGATTAGTACGTCTCCATCCGTTCGGATAACCAAGTTAAAGCGCAACTAAAGCAGGTCCACGGTAGCGAGCCTGCGCCATTCCGACGACGAACGCAGGCGAACCTGCGCAATGATGCAGTTGTGAGCGAAAAAAGCGCAGCAAACGAGGACCTTCTGGGCCGGATGCCACGCCGCCGAGCACGTGGCCGCAGCCCGCACCGTGACGGGACTCCCATCGTTCGCCAACGCCAGCACGACGAAAAGGCTTCGCAAGGCCCGGCCGACCAAGGCGGGCATGAAGATGCGCTTCTTGAAGGCGCCCAAGACGCTGTACGCATGGCGGCCGAGGTCGTTGACCTGGCGCTTGTTGCCGCCGCGGTTGCGATGCGGGAGCTAGTCGTGCGGCTTGAGGGCAGAAATGGCGCATCTGGCGCCGATGGCTCTGACCCCCGGTAACATCCCGTTCCGTAATTAAGAAGCGAATCCGCTTCCGTCCCTGCTGACGAGAGTCACGGCGGAGGCACTTTTCCAATGCGTTCACGAATCGCAGCACTCACAGCCCTAGCGGCCCTCGCCACATCGGTAGGCACATCCTTGGCCGATGACGGGGGCGGCGGCGTTGACCCTGGCGCACCAAAGCCGGGCCAGGACTCAGGTTGGGTAACTGCGACAGCAGCCGGAGTTTCGCTGCGTGCGCCAAGCAATGTCCTTAATGGCGCAACCCACACGGTTACTGGTGCCACTGGAGCTGGCAAGCGTCGAGTAGCTCTTCAGCGCGAAGTCTCAACCGGGGTTTGGAAAGCAGTCGCATACGCCACGACGACCACAGCGGGCCGCTACACGCTGGCTTGGAAGGTCAGCGTCTACGGCCGAGTACACCTGAGGGTCGTCGCCGAGAATAAGGAAGGCGCACCTGACGCAAAGGTAAGCGCCTACCACCGCTCGCGAGCAACGATCTTTGGCGGCCCCGGTGAGTACCAGGGAGTCGCCTGCGGTGGCAGGGCAGAACTTGGAACGATGGGCCTCGCGCACAAGACCCTCCCGTGCGGAACTCTCGTTCAGATCTCACACGCTGGCAAGTCGCTTGTCCTGCCAGTGATTGACAGAGGGCCATACCGCGCTGGCTACGACTGGGATGTGACTTACGCCGCAGCCAAGTACTTGCAGATGGACGGTTTGGCCTCTGTTGGCTACATCGTCGTTGGCCGTGACCCTGGCACCTGATGCCCCGCGCTGAAAACGTGCAAGCTGCCCGCGAGGCAGTGATTGCCCGGACTCACCCCCTCCCTTCCGAAGAAGTTGCCACGAACAGCGCGGTAGGCCGGGTTGTTGCCGAGGATGTCGTCGCAGCCAACGACCTGCCCCCGTTCGCGTCTGCAGCGATGGACGGTTACGCGGCTTTGCCAGCACCAGCCGGGACGAAGCTTCAGGTGGTGGGCGAGTCACGCGCTGGCCACCCATTCACTGGCACCTTGCGCGAAGGTGAGGCGATCGCCATCAGCACTGGGGCGGTAGCACCGCAAGGTGTTGGGGTGGCGCCAATCGAAGTGGTGGAACTTGACGGCGATTCAGTCACCCCGCACGGCCCAATCACTGGCGGCGACCACGTGCGACTTGCCGGGGAGGACATGCCCTCAGGGACTGTTGCCATTCCATCAGGGACTCTGCTCGGTCCCACCCACATTCAGGTTGTTGCTGCCTGCGGTGCTTCCTCGGTCGCTGTGGCGAGGCGGCC
>CAZZKI010000286.1:0-2025 GCA_964654785.1 uncultured Solirubrobacteraceae bacterium | reverse complement strand
TCAACCCACTTGTTCCAGCTGAACTCGTAATTGACCACTCGGTACAGGTGGACTCGTTCGGCGCCGCAGCCTCATTCGCCCGTAACGCCGAGCTTGAGTTTGAGCGCAACCACGAGCGCTACTCATTCCTGCGTTGGGGTCAGGGAGCATTTGACGGCTTTGCTGTTGTCCCACCGGACACAGGCATCGTTCACCAGGTCAATGTTGAGTACCTCTCGCGCGTGGTCTTCAAGGACGACGAGACTGGCCGCGCATGGCTCGACACAGTTGTCGGCACCGACTCCCACACCACGATGGTCAACGGCTTGGGAGTACTCGGCTGGGGCGTTGGTGGCATTGAGGCCGAGGCAGCAATGCTCGGCCAAGCAATGCCAATGCTGATCCCCCGCGTGGTCGGCGTGAAGCTCGAAGGCAAGCTGCCCGAGGCGGCAACTGCAACAGACCTCGTCCTCACCCTCACCGAGCAGCTGCGTGCCCATGGCGTCGTCGGCAAGTTCGTTGAGTTCCACGGCGACGGCCTCGCAAGCCTGCCACTTGCAGACCGCGCGACGATCGGCAACATGAGCCCAGAGTTCGGCTCAACCTGCGCGATCTTCCCCATTGACCAAGAGACTCTCCGCTACCTCCACTTCACCGGTCGCGACGCTGACCACGTTGAGTTCGTTGAGGCATACGCCCGCGCACAGGGCCTCTTCCACGAGCCAGGCCAAGAGTCACCAGTCTTCAGTGAAGAGCTCGTTCTTGACCTCTCCACAGTTGTTCCGTCCATTGCTGGCCCCAAGCGCCCTCAGGACCGTGTGTCACTGACTGACGCCCGCGGCGCTTACGAGGCAGCCCTGACTGCCCGCGCCGAGGAGTCAGGCGGAACTGCACTGAAGGAAGCAGTCGCTGTGAAGCTTGAGAATGGCGAGGAATTTGACCTCCGTGACGGCGCAGTTGTGATCGCAGCGATCACCTCCTGCACCAACACTTCAAACCCATCGGTGATGGTCGGCGCTGGCCTCCTAGCCCGCAACGCTGTCGCCAAGGGTCTGCAGGTGAAGCCATGGGTCAAGACATCGCTCGCCCCAGGCTCGCTTGTTGTCACCAGCTACCTCGACAAGGGCGACCTGACAAAGGACTTGGACGCCCTTGGCTTCAACCTGGTCGGCTACGGCTGCACGACCTGCATTGGCAACTCAGGGCCGCTGCCATCGGAGATCAGCCAAGCAGTTCAGGACGGTGGGCTGGACGTAAGCGCAGTGCTCTCTGGCAACCGCAACTTCGAAGGCCGGATCAACCCTGACGTGACGATGAACTGGCTGGCATCACCGCCGCTAGTTGTCGCCTACGCACTTGCCGGCACGATGGAGATTGACTTCTACTCAGACCCAATCGGCCAAGACGCTGACGGCAACGATGTGATGCTCGCTGACATTTGGCCTACCCCGCAGGATGTGGCAGCCAAGGTTGAAGAGTGCCTTGCTTCTGACATGTTCCGCAGTGGTTACGCCGGAGTGTTCGAAGGTGACGAGCGCTGGCAGACCCTTCAGTCGCCAACCGGTGACAGGTTTGAGTGGGATTCCGAGTCCACCTACATCAGGAAGGCGCCCTACTTCGACGACCTGCAGCCAACTCCAGCTCCAACTGAGGCAATCAGTGGCGCGCGTGTTCTTGCCCTGCTTGGCGACTCGGTGACGACTGACCACATCAGCCCGGCTGGCGCGATCCGCAAGGACGGCCCAGCAGGCCGCTGGCTGCAAGAGCATGGTGTTGAACCGAAGGACTTCAACTCCTACGGCTCGCGTCGTGGCAACCATGAAGTGATGGTGCGCGGCACCTTCGCGAACATTCGCCTTCGTAACTTGCTCGCTCCGGGAACTGAAGGCGGCGTGACTCTCCACCAGCCGAGCGGCGAAGAGATGTCGATCTACGACGCAGCAATGAAGTACGAGCAGGAAGGCGTGCCGCTTGTCGTTATCGCAGGTGTTGAGTACGGCTCAGGCTCATCACGCGACTGGGCAGCCAAGGGCACTCGCCTGCTTG
>CAZZKI010000285.1:0-2040 GCA_964654785.1 uncultured Solirubrobacteraceae bacterium | reverse complement strand
TCGGCGGTGAGGGCAACGGTTGGATGGTCGCCCTGACGACGTTGATGAACGAGCGGTCCGGCCTTGCCTTCTTCCTTCAGGTTCGTAGCCGCCAACTTCTGGACGAGGTGTTCGAGTACGCAAACGAGAGCGGCAAGATCCACGACCCAGTCGTCGCTGACAAGCTCGCCTCGCTTCACACTCGGGCAGAGGTTCTCCGCCTCACCGCCTATCGGGGCCTCACTCAGATTGAGCGATACGGCCAGCCAGGCCCGGAGGGCGCTTTGACCAAGTGGATGTGGTCCAGCTTGAATCAAGACCTCACCCAGTTTGCCGCTGACTTGCTCGGGGCCGAGGCCCTCACCAGCGGCACGCGCTGGTCATATGAGCTGATGCGCGCCCGTGGCAATTCGATCGAAGGTGGGACAACTGAGATCCTCAAGAACATCGTGGCTGAGCGCGTGCTCGGGCTGCCGAGGAAGTAGGAAGAGAGATGCGCTTCGGATTCGACGACGACCAAATTGAGATTCAACGGATGGCGACCGCCCTGCTTGAGGCTCGTTCGTCGCTTGAGCGAATCCGAGAGAACGCAGAGTCAGGCTCTGAAGACTCAGCCCTCTGGGCGGAGCTTTGTGAGCTTGGCTGGCCGGGGATAGCCATCTCAGAGGAGTACGGCGGCCAAGGTCTTGGCCTTGTTGAGCTTGCAGTTCTGCTTGAGCAAGCTGGCCGCACGCTCGCCTCAGTTCCGTTCCTGCCAACTGCAGTCGCAGCGCTCGCCATCCAAACCGCAGGCACCGATGAGCAGAAGGAGCGTTGGGTCCCAGGCCTTGCTTCGGGCGAGATCACCGGGGCCGTCGGAGTCGCGTCAGGTGGCAAGGCCGATATTGCTGCAGGAACCCAGACCGCCTCAGTCGCAGTTCTGTTTGACGAAGAGGGTGGGGCACGCATTGTTGACCTCGCCGACGCTCTCGCAGAGCCGCTCGAGACGATTGACCCAACGCGCCGCTACTTGACCATTGAAGGCCCGGGCACTGACATGCCAGGTGATGCGGGCGCAGCCTACGACCGTGCAGTCACAGCGCTGGCAGCAGAGTTGACTGGCATTGCCTCACGAGCAATGGAGATCTCAATCGCCTACGTCAAGGACCGCAAGCAGTTCGACATTCCAGTTGGGGCCAACCAAGCTGTCTCGCACATGTGCGCAAACATGCTGCTCGCAACTGAGAGCGCTCGCTCCGCCACCTACCACGCAGCATGGGCAGCTGACGCTGACGAGTCGAAGCTTCCTGAGGCTGCAGCTGTTGCCCATATTGCTTCAGTGGACTCAGGTCGCGAGGTGACCCAAGCTGCGATTCAGGCGCACGGTGGAATTGGCTTCACGTGGGAGGCTGACCCGCACTGGTTCTACAAGCGTGCCCAGCTTGATGCACAACTTTTCGGAAGTACCACCGAGTCACGCGCGCGCCTCACGGACGCGGTTTCAGACCGTCTCGTCGAAGACGAAGACGAGGACTAAACAGCAGGTTCGGTATGGACTACGACCTCGTCAAGTGACGGGTCAAGGTCCTGAGCACGAGCTTCAAGGTGGCTGGCTGCAGTGTGGGCCGCCGCGAGGGTGGGGTCTCCCTGCAAGACCACGGTGATCATCGCTACCAGTCCGCGGCCGGTCCTGCGCAGCTTCACCTCAACAGGCTCCGACCCGGTGACTTCAACAGATGCAGTTGTTAGAGCTGCCATCGCTGCTGGCGCTTCGTCAAGCTTGACTTCCTCGCCGTCGAAGACCTCGGCCAGCGGTTCAATGTGGGTGTGGACTGCAGCTATCTCCGGGATGGCTCGCTGAATCTCATCTTCGGCTCGCTCGGCTGCGCTGTGCGCCGCCGAAAGGGAGAGGTCCCGCGGAAGCTTGATGTGCAGGGAGAGTTCAAGCGCATCTCCGACGCGCACGACCTCAACATTGTGAACCTCACGAACCTCAGGAACAGTCAGGGCTGCGGCGCTAGCGATTGCTCGGGTGCTGCCAGCGTCCTCGTTTGGTTCAACATGAACGACAACGTCGCCCTC
>CAZZKI010000284.1:0-2067 GCA_964654785.1 uncultured Solirubrobacteraceae bacterium | reverse complement strand
GTAGGCCTCCCGCGCGACGCTGCTCTTGCCCCAACGAGCATTGCCAGCGAAGAGCTTGTCGAAGGCGAAATCATGAAGCTCGTCCATTTGAGCTGCGACGTTGGACCCACCCACATCTCGTGACGGGCCGATGATCCACACAGGGGTGCGCTCGATCATGTAGGTCAGGTACGCGTCCATTCCAACAGTGATTCGCTCCCGCACGACAGCCTCGTCCTCAATCGCAAGAAGGTCGCCTGCGTTGCTCATCGCTTCGATTGCGTTGGTCAGCAAAGGGACAGTGTTCTCGACAATCCTGTCCACAATCGGCTGAACCCCACCACCGGGGAAATAGAGACTCACAAGCTGGCGAGTTACGCCGGCAGCCTCTGCGATGTCGTCAAGGCTTGCGTTCCGATCCTTGTCGAGAACCTTGATTGCGGCAAGGATGATCTCCTTCTCGCGCCGATCACGTGGCAAGTTGCGCCGTGGCTCTGGTTGAGCCTTCGCTGTCTTGCCCGCTGACATAGGAAGTGATCCTACTTGCTGGCGCGTAGACAATGGCCTACTCGGTGTCAGAGGCACCACGCAGTGGGATCTCAACTGGGCGGGCGTGCATCGCACGGATGCGAACCTCGCGCCAGGTGATCCCCTCGCGAACAAGCGCTGGCATACCCATGATGAATGCTGTGGCGAGCTCGACTACCTGCAGGACGATGCCGTAGCCAAGGGCGCTCGCACTGCTGATGCCATAACCACCGTGCAGCACTGCAACGCAGGCAGCCTGGAAGACACCAAGGTTGGCTGGAGTCGCTGGAATTGCTGCGGTCACGTTGACGGCGAACAGAACGGCGGCGGCAGCGCCAAGGCCAGCCTCACCAAGCCCCATTGCCTCAAGCAGGACGTAACAAGAGAGCCACTGCAGGACCCACGCAGAGAGCTGGAAGACCGCTGCTATCGAACCAAGCTTGGGGGTCTTGAAGACCCGCAGGCCAGTGCGGACTTCGTTCATCAGCCAGCGGGCTCGCTCTGCGAGCGCCGCGACCTTTTCAGACCTTGCGTTCTTGCCGCGGGCCAGCAGCACTGGCGCAATCAGAACTGCAAGCAGGACTAGCGATGGAGCAACGGCCACCGCTACGAGTGCGTCTGCGTGGCCATGAAATAGCGGCACGGACCCGAACATGACGATGCCGAGTACGACCAACGCGACCAAGTTGAGGAGCGTCTGAGAGACGATCGTGCCGACCACCGCGGGGAATGTCTTGACTGGGTCGCCAGCACGGCGGGCGACGACAATTGCCCTTGCTGGTTCACCAAGGCGGGCTGGCAGTGTGGCGCTCATCAACACCCCGATGAAAGTGCCGCGCATCGCATCGGTGAGCTTCAGCTTCGTGCCGGGCATAGCCGCCTTCAACGTTGCGTCCCAAGCGACAGCGCGCAGTGCCATGGACGCGCACATGATCCCCAGCCCCAAGAGGACGAGAGATGGTTTGCTGCCGATCAGGGCGTCGAGGATGCGATTGAGGCCAATGCGCTCAAGCGCCCATGCAGACGCACCTATCGCGGCGACAGCGGCAACTCCGATAAGTCCGCGGCGAATTCGGGAGCGGACGCGTTGACGCTTGCGCTCCGGCGTGTCATCCGGTGGCGGTACTCGTTTGGGGCGAATGTTTGGCCCAAGGTCAGCCGGCAGGGAGCCTGACCAGACCCCGAAGCGTTCCCTCCGGGTGACTGGCTCTGGGTGCTCCAAGGCCTTCTCGTAGACAGCCTCAACCTGCTCGGCCACGCGAGTCCAAGCAAACCTGTGGCTTGCCTCCCATGCAGCATCGCCAAGGCGCTGCAAGCGGGCAGAGTCGTCACCAAGGTCGCGAAGGGCCAACGCAAGAGCAACAGGGTCACCGGGTGGGACGAGGATGCTGTCCACCCCATTGGTTGCCACATCGCGGTAGCCGGCGATGTCACTCGCGACAACTGGCGTGCCCGCGGCGAAGGCCTCTGTAAGGACCATGCCAAAGCTCTCACCGCCAAGCGAAGGTGCGCAAAGAAGGTCAGCGCGGGCAAGCTCGTCAAGTTTTACCTCGTGAGTGA
>CAZZKI010000283.1:0-2092 GCA_964654785.1 uncultured Solirubrobacteraceae bacterium | reverse complement strand
CGCTCAATGTGGTGCTGGCCGTAGAAGCCTGTCCGCGCCCGAACCTCAGGCGGGGGAAGGAGGCCACGAGCTTGGTGCGCCCTGATGTTGCGGACAGTCATGCCGGACTCGCGTGCGAGTTCGTCAATTGTCAGTTCTTGGTCTTGGGCCACGAGATGAGTCTAAACCCAACATCCAGACGTGGGACACCGTTGTATGTGACATCACATCGTGTAATACTCACGGCCGATGCTCAGCCTCTCCACCGTAATCGCCACCACCGCACCCGCAGGTGGTGCAGCAACTGACCAAGTTGTGGGTGCCACCACAGGAGCTGTCATCGCAACGCTTTTGTTCGTATGGGTTCTCGGCAGGTACCGAGCAGGCGGGGCGCCTCGGCTGCGGCGGGCCTCCGAGTGGGCACAGGCCCAGACCCGTCTGCCAGCGTGGGCAGCGCTACCTGGGATGACCCTCGGAGCGAGCCTTCAGCTTGCAGGCATCGGAATGTATTGGGACATCTCGATCCACATTGACAATGGCCGCGACCCCGGGCCACTGGCGAATCCGGCCCATTACTTGATCCTTGTTGGCCTTTTTGGGGTCCTGTTTTCAGGTGCGCTAACAGCCGCCCTGACAGACGAGAACCGGCCCAGCAGTTCGGCGATTCGGCTGCCCAACGGCTGGTGGGCTCCTATCGGAGGGGTTGTCATGTTCTGCTGTGGTGCCGTCTCGCTGATCGCATTCCCGCTTGACGACCTCTGGCACCGGATCTTCGGCCAAGACGTGACTCTGTGGGGGCCGACCCACCTCCTTCTGATCGGCGGTGCCTCCTTCTCAATCGTCGGCCACTGGATCCTCCAGGCGGAAGCAGAGAAGACCCTTGGCCGTCTGGGTAAGCGCCGCTACCGCGGGCAGGCTCTCAAGACAACTGCTGTCGTTCGCTTCCGCGACTACATGCTCTCCGGTGCACTCCTCGCCGGGCTTTGCACCGTCCAAGCTGAGTTCGACTTTGGAGTTGAACAGTTCCGCCTCGTCTGGCACCCGCTGCTGCTTGCGTTGGCTGCAGCAGTTGGTCTTGTGGCCTCACGGCTTCGCCTTGGTCGAGGTGGAGCACTTGGTTGCCTGCTCGCCTTCTTCTTGATCAGGGGGGTACTCAGCCTGCTGGTTGGTCCGGTGCTCGGCCACACGCTCCCTCACATTCCGATTTTCGTCGCGGAGGCGCTGATCGTTGAGGCAGTTGGCCTCAAGTTTGGGCGGAGTAAGCCCCTCACTCTCGGCTTGCTGTCAGGTTTGCTGATCGGAAGCGTTGGGTTCGTT
The DNA here is from genome assembly GCA_964654785.1 of uncultured Solirubrobacteraceae bacterium. Classification (GTDB taxonomy): domain Bacteria; phylum Actinomycetota; class Thermoleophilia; order Solirubrobacterales; family Solirubrobacteraceae; genus WLNJ01. The sequence goes on along the minus strand of CAZZKI010000283.1, from coordinate 796 downwards.
GCCCAGTACTACCTGTCTGGGCTGAATTACATCCCGTGGCCTCCGTCCCTCTTTGTTGAAGGACTCCTTTGTGCGCTGGTCGCGGCTACGGCTGGCGGCGTGTTGGGCGGTGCGATCGGGCGAGCAGTCAGTGGTGTCGAACCGACAGAGCGATTGCCGCGTGGGCTGGTTACCGCAGCTGGCGTAGCGACGGTCTTGGTCGCAGCGTGGGCTATTCCGATGCCAAACAACTCAACGGGCCTTTCCGCTCAGGTTCAGCTGACCGACGCAGGACGCACTGACGGCCGCTGGGTGTACCTGACTGCTTCATTGACACCCAAGGACGCTGCAGACAATGCCCGTTGGTTCAACGCCACCGCGTGGCAGGGTGGCGGTTCAGTTGTGACCCCTATGAAGAGGGTTGGTGACGGGGTGTATCGCTCAGCGAAGCCAGTGCCTGCCTACGGAGATGGCTGGAAGACAATGCTTCGCCTTCAGTCCGGGAGGTCCATCTCAGCGATGCCCATCTATATGCCTGCCGATGCTGCCATTCCCGCACCGGCGGTATCTGCGCCTGCATCTTTCACTCGGGCCTTTGAGCCTGACGTCAAGGCCTTCCAGCGGGAACAGAAGGCCGGTGTTCCCGCCACATTGAAACTTGCTGGCTATCTGGCGGTTCTCTTGATCTGGTCAACCATGGTTGGAATCGTCTGTTGGGGCTTGTCCAGAGTGCGTAATGGCGGCGGATCAGCGCACCCGGGTGCCTCGTCGCGGGTCCCCAACTCGGCAGTGGCCGCATGATGCTTCCGCTTGCCCA
>CAZZKI010000282.1:0-2098 GCA_964654785.1 uncultured Solirubrobacteraceae bacterium | reverse complement strand
GGCGCTCCGATCACGGTCCCAGTTGGCCGTGGCACGCTCGGTCGCATCTTCAACCTGCTCGGTGATCCGATTGACCTCGGCGCTCCAGTTGTAACTGAAGAGCGTTGGCCAATCCACCGCTCAGCTCCAACCGTTGAGAACCTGACTCCAACCACGGAGATGTTCGAGACCGGCATCAAGGTCATCGACCTTCTCGCTCCGTACGCAAAGGGCGGCAAGATCGGCCTCTTCGGCGGTGCTGGCGTGGGCAAGACAGTTCTTATTCAGGAGCTGATCCACAACCTCGCCAAGGAGCACGGCGGCCTTTCCGCATTCTGCGGCGTGGGCGAGCGTTCCCGTGAGGGCAACGACCTTTGGCACGAAATGACTGAGTCGGGAGTTATCGACAAGACGGTTCTCGTCTTCGGTCAGATGAACGAGCCTCCCGGAGCACGTATGCGCGTTGCTCTGTCAGGACTGACGATGGCTGAGTACTTCCGTGACCAAGAGGGTCAGGACGTGCGCCTCTTCATCGACAACATCTTCCGTTTCGTGCAGGCAGGTTCCGAGGTGTCAGCTCTCCTCGGCCGTATGCCTTCACAGGTGGGCTACCAGCCAACCCTTGAAACCGAGATGGGTCAGCTTCAGGAGCGCATTACCTCAACCCGCCAAGGTTCAGTGACCTCAGTTCAGGCCGTTTACGTTCCTGCCGACGACCTCACCGACCCGGCGCCAGCATCGGTATTCGCCCACCTCAACGCAACGACCGTGCTTTCACGTTCGATCGCGGAGAAGGGCATCTACCCGGCTGTTGACCCGCTTGACTCAACCTCGACGATCCTCAAGCCAGACGTTCTTGGCGACGAGCACTTCGCCGTGGCAAACGAAGTCAAGGAGACCCTGCAGCGCTACAAGGAGCTTCAGGACATCATCGCCATTCTTGGTATTGACGAGCTCTCCGACGAAGACAAGATCGTCGTGCAACGTGCACGTAAGGTCGAGCGCTTCCTGTCACAGCCATTCCACGTTGCTGAGGCCTTCACCGGCACCCCAGGTGAGTATGTGCCGATCGCTGAGACCGTCCGCGGCTTCAAGGAGATCCTTGAAGGTCGTCACGACGATCTCCCCGAGCGCGCATTCCTGCTCAAGGGTGGCATCGACCAGGTCGTCGCAGCCGCGAAGGAGTAGCTGCCACCAATGGCAAATACACCGTTCCACGTCGAGATCCTCACCCCAGAGGGAAAGGTCTTTGACGACGAGGTAGCAATGGTTTCAACCCGCACGTCGGTTGGTTCAATCGGCGTGCTGGCAAACCACACCCCGCTGCTCGCGATGCTTGACGCTTGCGAGTTGAGGCTGCACGCCGCCGACGGAACGGTCACAAGCTACGCGCAGGGCGAGGGTTACCTCCAAGTCGGAGGTAACCACGCGATGCTCCTTGTAGAGGAGGCAATCGCAGCCTCTGACATTGACCGCGCAGACCTTGAGGCCAAGCTTGCAGAGCGCAAAGCTGAGCTTGATGGCCTTGAAGCGGACAGCGAAGCTGCTCGTGTCGCCCAGCGCGACATTCGCCGTTACGAAGCGTTCCTCGCAGTCGGCAAGAGCGAATAGCGCCTCCTCGGAGTAGTGAGCGCCCCGGCCGCTAACCGGGGTATCCTCGGTAGAAGTTATGGCTGACGAGCGACTAATCGCCGAACGCCTCATCGCCTGTGATTCGTCACGGTCGGATGGGATTGAAGAGGCAGCTGGCTTTGTAGGCGGCTGGCTGGCTTCGCGTGGGATAGAGGTTGAGCGTTCGCAACATCGGGACCTTCCGGTGCTGATTGCCAACGCTGGTAAAGGTGGGGAGGACGTCCCCCTGGTCGTATTCCACGGCCACCTTGACGTTGTGCCTGGCCGCGAAGAGCAGTTCACCCCTGTGATTGATGGGGACCGCCTTGTTGGGCGTGGCGCCTACGACATGAAGGGCGGCCTTGCCGCAATGCTCTGCGCAGTTGGCGACCTTGCCGACGACCCAAGTGCTCGCATTCGGATGGTGATCGTCCCCGACGAAGAGGTGGGGGATCTTGACGAGCGTTCCACCGACAAACTTGTTGCTGACGGAAAACTCAACTGCGAC
>CAZZKI010000281.1:0-2099 GCA_964654785.1 uncultured Solirubrobacteraceae bacterium | reverse complement strand
GCTAATGCCTTTACGAAGTGCACCCAGCAGGCGAAGACGCTGGAAGAGGCGAAGAAGTGCAGCAAGGAACTAACGCGATGAGCAACGCATCAGCTGAGGAGATTGAGGTTCTGCCGGCAGGCGTATTGCCGAAGTGGACCCTGCCACTGCTGATCGCCATTCCCGCGGCAGCATTTTTGGATGCCAGCGGCGGGTCGCAAGTAATTGTCTTCGTCGCAGCAGCCTTGGCTTTGATCCCCTGCTCGGCAGTGATGGGGCGCGCGACTGAGCACTTGGCAGCTCGGTCTGGCCCGGGGGTTGGCGGCCTTCTTAATGTCACCTTCGGCAACGCGCCGGAGTTGATCATCGCTCTGGTGGCGCTCTCTCAGGGCTATTCGGAGCTGGTCAAAGCGTCGCTTGTGGGTTCGGTCCTCGGGAACGCGCTGCTCGTCCTTGGGGCCTCGATGTTTGCGGGCGGCATTCACGCGAAGCGACGCCACTCAGAGCAGGAGTTCAACCGCACTGCGGCGAGCGCTCAATCGGGAATGCTTCTGGTTGCTGTGGTGACTCTTGTCTTGCCAGCTTTGTGGGAGATCGCCTCGCCCACCGGAGAAGGCTTGCCACAGGTTTCAGAGCAGGCCCACAAGTACTCGGGTGATGTTTTGACGCTCTCGTGGATCGTCGCGGCGATTCTGATCGGCACCTACATCGCCGGAATGGTCTTCTCCCTGGTCACGCATAGGGATGTCTTCAACCCTGTGCAAGGCCATGCGACCGGGGTTTGGAAGGTAGCCAAGTCAGTGCTTCTGCTTGCCCTAGCCGGAGCGTTTGTTGGCTGGATGAGCGAGCTGCTTGTAGGTTCACTTCACGACGCAACCTCATCGCTTGGGGCTTCGGAGTTCTTTATCGGGGCGATCGTCGTCGCGATCGTTGGTAACGCGGCCGAGCACTGGGTGGCAGTCGCTGTCGCGTGGAAGGATCAGATGAGCCTTGCGATCAACATTTCAATCGGTTCATCAGTTCAGATCGCGCTATTCGTCGCTCCGCTGGTGGCGCTCTGCTCGCTCGTCATTGGGCCGGATGCAATGCCATTGGTCTTCAACGGCTATGAACTGGCAGCTCTCCTGTTGGCAGCGATAGTGGCCGCTGTTTCCACATCACGTGGCCGTTCAACTTGGTTTGAGGGACTGCAGTTGATAGCCCTTTACGCAGTGTTCGCAGTGCTCTTCTGGTTCGCCGTCTAGATCCCGGCGCGCAACCACAACACTTCTGATTTGAGCCATCCGGCTCTGGCCGGTACTCTTCCAAACAGATTCGTTGACTCGCGAGTCAATATTTTGGCCGAAGGCATCCGCTCGAGGCCCGATCCCCACCCCGGAGGTAACACCAGAGATGGTCGATTTCACTCTCACTGATGAGCAGCAGATGCTTCGCGAAATGGCACATGACTTTGCGGAGAACACCATGCGCCCAGTAGCGCACGAGTACGACAAGGAAGGCACTTGGCCTGAGGACGTGCTCAAGAAGGCTTGGGAGCTTGGCCTTATGAACAGCCACCTTGAGGAGCAGTACGGAGGCCCTGGCGCCAACTACCTCGAGGGCGCACTCATTGAGGAGGAGCTTGGCTGGGGTTGCTCCGGTATCGGAACCTCGATCGCCTGCAACGGCCTTGCGATGACACCAGTTGTCCTCGGTGGCACCGACGAGATCAAGAAGGAGTACCTGACTCGACTTGGTGAGGGCGGCAAGCTCGCATCATTCGGCCTTACAGAGCCGGGCGCAGGTTCTGACGTTGCCTCAATGCGCACCACTGCTGTCAAGCAGGGTGACAAGTACGTCATCAACGGCCAGAAGTGCTTCATCACCAATGGCTCATACGCCGACTGGTACACGGTCTACGCGAAGACGGACAAGGACGCGGGTCACCGCGGAATCTCCGCTTTCGTTGTTCCTCGTGACGCAGGCGTGATCGTTGACAAGAAGGAAGACAAGATGGGTCAGCGCGCTTCAAACACCGCGACCATCTCCTTCAACGACGTCGAGATCCCAGCTGACCACCTCCTCGGTGAGGAGAACGGCGGCTTCAAGCTCGCGATGATGACCCTCGACCGCACCCGCCC
>CAZZKI010000280.1:0-2143 GCA_964654785.1 uncultured Solirubrobacteraceae bacterium | reverse complement strand
CGTACGCGTTCCTCTGCGCTCATCTCCGTCTCCCGGTTCTCTTCTTGTTGCTTTTCTTTGGTGGCGGCCCACCCTTGCCCTTCGGCTTTTCGGCCGATTCCGTTGAATTGTCGCCCTTTTTCGGCTTTTCTGCAGTCGCGGCAATTGCGTCGGGACTTGCATCCGCGGGTTTGCTTCCTCCGGAAAGGCGCTTCACTACTGCCTGCTGGCCAACAGTCCAAGTGTTGGTCGTGATCCAGTACAGGATCAAGCCGGCGGGGAAGTTGATGATGAAGAAGACGAACACCAGAGGCATCAGCAGCATGATGTTCCGCTGGGTCTTATCCATCGTTGTGGTCATCATCAGGCTCGAACCGAGCTGAGTTCCCACGTACAGGACAAGCAAAACGATCAAGACCGCGCCGGTCGCCTTTGAGGTCAGGTCAGGAATGAACAGGAACTCTTGCCCAGTTGAGCCTGGAACTTGGCCGCAGGAAACCTGCTCAACGGTCTTGTGGACGCTGGCAGCGTACTCGGTGATACTGGGGCAAATATCGGTCTTCAGCTGCTTTTGGAGAAGGTAGAAAAGCGAGATGAAAACCGGCATCTGGGCGAGAAGTGGAAGGCATGAGGCAAGAGGGTTGATCTTGTTCTCCCGATAGAAACCCATCAACTCTTCGTTCATCTTCTGCCGGTTTTCAGCTTTTTGCTGAGGCGTTGCGTCTGAACCGCTCTTGTACTTGGTCTGAATCGCCTTGATCTCAGGTTGGTGCTTCTGCATCGCCTGCATGGACCGAATCTGCTTCAAAGTCAACGGAATCAGTGCGGCTCTGATCAAGAACGTCATCGCGATGATCGACCAGCCCCAGGAGCCGATCACTCCGTGAATAGCTACGAGGATCGTCCCGAAGAAATTGATCAGGGGATCAAGAGCATCGCTGATGATGTTGGCGGTTATGAACAGTGTGTTCATCGTTGGGTGATCACTTCGTGTTGACAACTGTGGCTAGCAGGCCCGACCTTAAACAGTCTCTGGTCAGCGACCTTGTCGACACCACCGTGGCTCCATGGATTGCAACGCAAGACACGCCAGGTAGCGAGAACTACGCCTCGCAGTATGCCCAAGTCCTCGATCGCTTGAATTGCGTACCGCGAACAGGACGGCTCGTATTTGCACCTGGGTGGAAGCGAAGGAGATATCCACCGTGACCAAAGAACAATCGGTGCCAGAACGATGACCTTAAGCGGATTCTTTGATTTCAAGGGGTTTCTTCACCTTTTTGGAGAGCTCCGGCTTGCTCGAGCAACGCCTTCAGCTCGACTGTTACTCCATCCAGACCTTCGGCCTCTACAAACTCTGAAGCACCGCTGCGGGCAACGACCACGATGTCAGTACCGAGGTTGATCTCATCAACGACGGTCAAGAAGGCTTCCTTCACGAGTCGCTTGACCTTGTTGCGATCAACAGCTCCACCAACCTTGCGCGAAACGGAGAGGCCCAACCGTGCCGCGTCTTCGTCGCCTCGAGGGAAAGCGTGGAGCACAAACACTCTGCTGGCGTGAGACCGACCACTTCTGTAAACGCGGTCAAAGTCGGCACTGCGCGTGATGCGCCCGCGCCGTCCCTCAGCGCCAGCCACTAGACCGAGAGGCGCTTGCGGCCCTTAGCCCTGCGGCGCGAAAGAACGCGGCGTCCAGCCTTGGTGGACATCCGCTCGCGGAAGCCGTGGGTACGTGCGCGCTTGCGCTTCTTGGGCTGGTAGGTGCGCTTCATTAGCCACAGGGAGACTACAAGGCGACGGCGTTCAATGTCGGCGTGAACGGCAAAAGACCGAAAATGCGGGGATGCCTTGCGGGGTGTGCGTCCAGCTTGCGTAGTGTCGCCAGCAGTTACACGTGCAGCCAATGTCAACCGGAAATCTCGACTCAACATGGAACCGAATCCGATCGGAGCTCCGATCTGCGGTTAGCGATTCCACCTTCCAGGTATGGCTTGATCCGCTTCGAGCTGCGCACTTGGATGACGAAGTCCTAGTAATTGAAGCTCCCGAGTCAATTATTCACTGGGTGGAAACCAAGTTCGCCGGCAAGATCGCCGAAGCAGCCAGCCGAATTCTCGGTTCAAAGCCAAATATTCATCTAGCAGTCCCAGGGCGGGTTGCCG
>CAZZKI010000279.1:0-2148 GCA_964654785.1 uncultured Solirubrobacteraceae bacterium | reverse complement strand
AACCGGTGACCCCTTCCTTACCATGGAAGTGCTCTACCAACTGAGCTAGGAGGGCAGTGTCGGGATCGTATCGCGACATTGCGGCTGGGCGCGCGTGAGGTTCCCAACCAGCCGGGGCTCTTGCAATCGCGCCTAGACTGAAAGTCCTGATGAGTCTCAGTGCAGCCCCCAAGTCGGCAACTGGCGACAGTCCTACCGCCGAGCCGACCGCCCCCCACTTGAAGTTCCGACCGGACGTTGAAGGCCTCCGAGCCGTCGCGGTGCTGATGGTCGTGCTTGACCATCTCGATGTCCCAGGCTTCAGTGGCGGGTTCATCGGCGTGGATGTGTTCTTTGTGATCTCCGGGTTCTTGATCACATCGCTCCTTAGGGATGAGTTCGCCCGCAACATCGAAGAGACAACCAGTGGGCGAGCATCGATCTCTTTTGAGGGCTTCTACCTCCGCCGAGCTAAGCGAATCCTGCCTGCCGCCCTGACTGTCATCGCGATCGTACTGCTCGCAGCCAAGCTGTTCTTCAACGAAGCCCGCTTTGAGCAAGTGCAAGCTGATGCTCTGTGGGCCACATTCTTTGGGGCAAACATCCAGCTGATGCACCAGGCGACCGACTACTTCGCCCAAACCGACCTCGTCTCGCCGCTGCAGAACTTCTGGTCGCTCGCAGTTGAGGAGCAGTTCTACATCGTCTGGCCAGCTTTGTTCCTTCTGGCCGCCAAGCTTCCTGAGTGGACGGGCAGGCTCTTCGACTGGCGCCACGCTGCACGCGCTGCAGCTGTGACCATCGGCGTTGCGTCACTCGCTTGGTGTGTCTACGCCACCTCAACATCACCAGGGTCTGCCTACTTCTCAACTCTGACCCGTGCTTGGGAGCTTGGAGTCGGAGCATTCATCGCCCTCACTCCGGCGATGGTGAAGTTGAGCCGCGGAGTACTGGCGAGGATGATTGCCGCGGTCGGCGCACTTCTACTGATCGCTGGCCTTGTATTTGTCAGCCCAGCGGTTGACTACCCGGGGCTATGGGCTCTGTTCCCAGCCCTTGGTTGTGCTTGCTTGATAATCGCTGGCCTCTCGCCTGACGCCAGCACAGAGGTCGGGCGGGCGCTGTCCCTCCGCGGGCCTCGCTGGATCGGACGAATCAGCTACTCGCTCTACCTCTGGCATTGGCCGCTAATCGTTTTCGTGCTCGCACTCTTCCCCAAGGGCGCAACCACCATTCCGGTCAAGGTCCTGTTGCTCGGGATGTCCATCGGCGCTGCATGGCTCAGCTACCGGTTCATCGAGCAGCCATATCGGAAGCTCTCAATTCCACGGGAGCCGATGGCGAGGCTGATGTTTCTCAATGACTCACGTGAACGCCTCATCAAGATGGGAATTGCCGGGCTGGTCGTGGTCGCAGTCGTCGCAGCTTTCGCCCGCCCTGCGCCCAACCGCGCCGCATTCCAAGCGGGAGTCTCAGCCCAGGTTTCCAAGTGGGCGAACTTTGACGGCAGCTCAGCCGGGAGCACCAGCCCTGACGCGACTGGAGACCTTGGCAAGAAGGAATGGACGGAGGCGCTACGCAAAGCAACAACGATCTACGACGTCTCACCCGCTGCGATCGACTTAGCACTCGCAGGGCGGAAGCTGAGCCCCAACTCAGACTGCTTCACGGTTAGGTCCTATAAAGAGGCGCTCTCCTGCAAGGTGATCGGCGGCGGCGGCAAGGACATGCAATGGCCGGCCGGGCTGTCCAAGAATGTCGCGCTGATTGGCAATTCGTACGCCGCGCAGTGGCGAGAGACAATCGGTTCCGTCCTGCCTGACGGAACTCAGGTAGTCCCATTCACGATGATCAGCTGCGACCCAAGCGCGCCCGCGTCAGACCACACCAAGAACGTCTACGGCGATGACTGTGGAAAGCATGTCAAAGATGTCGAGGGGTACTTGAGGAAATTCAAACCCGGCTTGATCATCGTTGCCTCAATGCGCCAAAAGGGATCCACGTTCATGCGTAACGGGCCTTACCTCGCAAGCCTGAAGGGCTTTGCTCCGAAGGTCCTCCATTTCATCCCAACCCCACCGGCCCCAAGGTTTCAAAAGTGCCTTGGCAAGGGAACTCAGATCAAGCAGTGCAATGGCTCCTTCTACCCAATCCTGATTAACGACTACA
>CAZZKI010000278.1:0-2154 GCA_964654785.1 uncultured Solirubrobacteraceae bacterium | reverse complement strand
GCAGCTTTCGTGCGCGAGGCAGACTCGCGGCGGACAAGTGGCGACAACCGTCGCGATGGAGAGGCGATGGTGGAGCAGGCGGAAGGCTCAGAAGGCGCTGTGCGCTTGACGACAATCCACAAGGCGAAGGGCTTGCAGTTCCCAGTCACGATTGTGAGCGACCTCGCGCGGAAGGACAACAGTTCAAGTTCTGTCTTGGCAGTCAGTTCGGATGGGCAGAAGATGTCGTTCTCGTGGAAGTCGCGGGTGGGTGCCAAGGGCAAGCGCGTGTTCAGCGACGAGGAGTTTGAGAAGGCAGAGAAGGAGGCGAACCTCGCTGAGGAAGATCGCGTCGTCTATGTGGGACTGACTCGGCCCGAGGGTCGCTTGATCCTCTCAGGGGCCATTCGGGTTACGGAGAAGGGTGAGGTTGTCTCCGCAGGTGCCAGCAACTCTAATTTCGGTCGCATGCTGAAGGCAGGCCTTGTTCCGGGCCTGGCCAGCTATGTCGAGGACCGGGAGGGATTGACTCAGTGGCAGGAGGTCTACCCCAACGGGGGAGCCATCAACGTGACTGTCGAATCAGGCGCCCTGCTGGAAGAGCTGATCAAGCGCGGCAAGGGCAAGGAGGAGCCGTCGGGTGAGAACAACCTCCATCCGGTTCCACACGCCCTCGACCCAGCGCCGATGCCAGTCCGAGTCTCAGGCCTTTCGTACAGCGGCCTTCAAACAGCATCCCGCTGCGCGTTCCGTTGGTACGCGGAAGATGTCGTGCGAATGAGCGCGGTTGCTGAGGCCCGCGAGGACGAGCAAGGCGGCACGGGGAAGATCGGGCTGCGCCCGGCCGACCGAGGCACAGTCCTCCACGGGCTGCTTGAAAATGCTCGGTTTGGCGGGGGACTCCCAACAGCCGATGACGCAAAGGTTGAGGCTGGCGCTCGGGACATCACCATCTCTGAGTCGGACGCGGAGCAGATCGCCGCGCTCGCTGGAGCAGTGATGCTGTCAAGCACATGGGCTCGATTGGTCGAGATGGAGGCGAATGGCGGTCGTGTGGCCCGAGAGGAGAGCTTCGCTGTCGCACTGCCAGGGGTCGGGGTGCCCTTGCGAGGCATCTTCGATGTCTTCGCCATGGGTGAAGAAAGCAGCTTGCTTGTCGTGGACTGGAAGACGAGCGACAAGGCTGAGGGCGATGTAGATGTGGAGACGCTTGTTGAGGACGACTATGGGATTCAGCGAGAGGCGTATGCGCTTGCTGCGCTCTCAAGCGTTCGCGGCGGTTCGAAGCCGGACGAGGTTGAGGTCGTGCACCTCTACGCAGAGCGCCCTGATGAACCCGCGTCGGTGACCTTCAAGCAGTCGGATGCCGCCCGGCTGGCTACAAGCCTTGCTGAGCGAGCTGTCGCATTGCTTGACGGCGAGGTCCAGCCAACTGACCGGCCCTGGGTTGGTGTGTGTCGAGGCTGCCCAGCCAAGGGGAGCCTGTGCAATAAGTCGGACGACGAAACTGGGCGCGTGGAGCGGCCGGTTTAAGCCTTAGCCGGCCTCGACTGCGAGCAAGATCTTCTTTCGCTCGCTGCCTCCACCAAACCCACCAAGCCCATTGGCTGCGACAACTCGGTGGCAAGGAACAACTATTGGGATTGGGTTAGACCCAAGCGCATTGCCTGCTGCTCTGGCTCCTTTGGGCTCACCGGCCGCGGCTGCAACCTCCGCGTAGGTGAGGGTTTTGCCCTTGGGGATCTTGGCTGTCGCTGCCAAAACCCGGCTTGAAAACGTGTCCTCGGCTCGTGGATCAGGTTTCAACTGCACTTGAAACTCCTGCAAACCGCCACTGAACCAGGCCGAGAGTTGGTCGCGCAACGCATCTGAGGCTGGATTCCAGCCCTGCTGGGCAGAACTTGCGCCAACTCGCTTCAGGTCGGCCTCGGCCAGAGCTTGAGGATCGCTGCAATCCCAAGCAATTCGGGCAATTCCTCCCTCTGTCGCGAAAATAACGAGCGTCCCGAGTGGGGATTCGGTGGATTCCCAATGCAGTAGGGCCATCGTGTTCTTTGGAGGGAATCAGAACTGGCGCATTCCGCACCGATGCCAAACGCATTTTCCGGGTAAACTTGCCTCTGCCGCTATTAAAACCCGCGCCGACGCGCCGGACGACCACCAGTAGGAAAGATG
>CAZZKI010000277.1:0-2166 GCA_964654785.1 uncultured Solirubrobacteraceae bacterium | reverse complement strand
GGGCGCCAAGGTCGCCACCAGTTTCCTCATCGGCAACAACGATCACCTTCAGCGCGCCTCGGGCTGGTCGCCAGCCGCTTGCCGCGAGGTCAATCGCAGCTGCTACTTCAGCAGCAGTCTGAGACTTCATGTCAATGGCGCCACGACCCCAAACTTCGCCGTCAACGAGATCGCCTGACCACGGGTCGCGCTCCCAATCTGCTGGGTCAGCGAGAACTGTGTCGACGTGAGAGAGCAAGCCGAGCACTGGACCGCTGCTTGGGTCACCAAGCGTGGCAACAAGGTTTGGCCTGTCGGGCTCTGCTCCGTGAAGCTCAACTTCGAAGCCTGCTGCTTCGAGCAAACCCTTCAAGTGGGTTTGGGCAATGACCTCATTGCCCGGTGGGTTAACAGTGTTGAAGCGGATCAGGTCCTGGAGCAGACCAACCGCGGATTCCTCAAGAGTCATGAGCCGTCATCCTACGGCCAAGACGATGAGCGCACCAGAGGTACCCACACGACTAGCCCGCAAACTTGGCCTTGGCGACGCTGTAGGAATCGGGCTTGGCGCAATGCTCGGAGCTGGCGCCTTTGCCGCGCCAGGCCCAGCTGCAGCCCTTGCTGGGTCGGGGATAGTCTTGGCTTTGGTCTTGGCAGGACTGGTTGCCTACGCAAACGCAACCTCAACGGCAAGGCTCTCCGCAGCCCAACCCCAAGCGGGCGGGGTCTACGCCTTCGGTCGGAAGCGGCTCAACGAAACGGCTGGCTTTATGGCTGGCTGGGCGTTCGTTGCTGGCAAGCTGGCGAGCCTGACAGCGATGGCGTTGACCTTCGGCGCCTATGCCTTTCCCGACCACGCCAAAGTTGCTGGCGTTGCCGCAGTGGTCGTGATGACGGCCGTCAACTTGAGCGGGGTGCAACGTACAGCCAAGGTTGCGACGCTCGGCGGGATCATCGTTGCACTGGGACTGCTGATGGTTGGCCTTAAGGAGCTTGATGCCCCAAGGAATGGCATTTCGAGCGGAGCAACCTTCTCGCACCTGACACCTGTCACTGGCAACGGCGGCCTGCACGGAATCCTCGGTGCAGCGGGAATCATGTTCTTCGCATTCGCTGGATATGCGCGGATCGCAACCTTGGGTGAGGAAGTGAAGGACCCTGCCAAGACAATTCCCAAGGCTGTGCCCCTGGCACTGGGAGCTGCTTTCGCCGTGTATCTGGTCTCCATTGTTGGTGCCCTCGTCGCAGTCGGGCCAGAGGCCCTCGCCCAGTCCGAAGCTCCGCTCGAGACTGCTGCTCGGGCCGTAATTGGAAACCACACTGCCGGTTCAGTCAGCCTGATCGCCGTGATAGCAGTCCTTGGAGTGCTGCTGTCTCTGCTTGCAGGCGTTTCGCGGACCGCATTTGCGATGGCCGACGACCATGAGCTTCCGAAGTTCCTAAGCGGCGTCAGCAAGAGGACGAAGGTCCCTCACATTGCCCAGCTTGCAACCTGCGGGATTGTGGTTGTGGCAGTTCTGCTCGTCCCGACCGCGAAGGCGATCGCCACCTCGTCGCTGCTGATCCTCACCTACTACGGGATCGCCCACCTCTCAGCACTCAAGCTCAGTCCAGCTGAACGGCGCCCAGTATTGATAGCTCCACTGGGCCTGCTCGGCTGTGCTGCACTGGCTCTGAACTTGCCCTGGCGCGATGTAGTTACTGGACTCGTGATCCTCTCTGCTGGCCTGATCACCCGTGCAGTAGTTCAAACTCTGCGCCGAAGCTGACTCAAGCGAGCGAGGCGTCGCGACCGTGGTACTTGCGCCACTGCGGTGTGTGGCGAAAGACTGAAGGTGCGAGCGGAACTGCGACACGGCGCAAGTACTCCTGGCCAATTCCCAATGCAACACCTCGGATCGGGTCCCATGAGAATCCGTACAGGTCGCGAACTGCTGGAGGCAGCAAGCCGATTGACGTCTGGTTCACCGCTTCGCGAAGCAGAGGAAGCGTCGCCGGGATTGGTGGTTTGAGGATCACGTTCTTGGCAGTGTCAAGAGCGTCCTCAGTAACGAACAGGTCGCCGCTTTCGACAACGCTCTCCACGTACTCATGGAGGCCCTCGTAACGCTTCGGCATTGCCTTGTACGGAATTCCAAACTGCTTGCCAACGAAACGTTGGTCCTCCCAATACGACTGCTTCTCGTC
>CAZZKI010000276.1:0-2175 GCA_964654785.1 uncultured Solirubrobacteraceae bacterium | reverse complement strand
GTGAGGAAGGTCCATGTAGCCATGGCCGCAAGGGTAGTGGCTGCTACCAGGGCTGACCGTCACCGCAACGCGGGCAGGTCGTCCCAGCGTCGGCAGATGCGGTGAAGTTGCTGCCGCAGCAGCAGCTGTAGTGCGCGTGGTCGTCGGGGAAGTCATGGTCCCTAGCACGCATAGCTGCGACATTGCCTACCGGGGTTGGAGTCAGAGCGTTGTTGTCCCACCAGACGCTTGTCGTCGGGACTGTTTGATCTCCGCTCATACCTTCGAAACGCAGCACGATTGCCAAAGTTTCGGCAAAGTCGCTGTGACTCCTCCCGCGCCTTGATAAGTGGGCGGAACCTTTCGTCGGGTACCCTGCAGTTCTGCCGATGGATCCCGCCCGGAAGCGAACAATCCGCCTCGTAGTAGCCCTCGTGTGTGCTTTGGGGCTAGCGACTGCCCTTGTCTACACGAGCTTCAGTGCTGGCAGTGAGGCGAAGACCCCGAGCCAGCTGGTCAAGGATTCAAAGCCCGGCCGCAGCTACCAGCTGACAGGCAAGGTTGTCGCGGGGACTATTCATCGCAAGGGTGACCAACTGGACTTCGTCATCCGCGACCGCGCTGGCACTGCCACAGTCCCGGTCTCCTACAGCGGTGCTGTGCCAGATCCATTCCGGGCCGGGCGTGAAGTGATCGTTGTCGTGAAGAAGTCTCCGTCGGGCGCAGGCTTCATCGGGGAGCGCGATTCACTTCAGACGAAGTGCCCGTCTAAGTTCAAGGAAGCCAAAGCGGGCAAGTAATGGCTGTTGTCGGCCGGGCGCTCCTCTTCATTGCGTTTGCAGTCTCCATCTGGGGGTTGATCGCGTCTGTTGCCGGCTACATGAGCGGGCGCCGGGACCTCACGATGTCTGCCCGGCGGGCAATGCCGGCGATGATGCTGCTTCTCGTCGCGTCGTTTGGAGTCTTGGAGATTGCATTCCTGCGCGATGACTTTTCGTTCCAAGTCGTCGCGACCCACTCGTCCACGACGACTCCCACCTTCTACAAGGCAGCGGCTGCCTGGTCATCGCAGGAGGGGTCACTCCTCCTTTGGGCGATGCTTCTGTCCATCTGGGCGACAATTGCACTGCGCGTTGTCCGTGGCCGCTTGACTGAAGTCGTCCCAGTGGCCACAGCGGTTTTGTTTGCTCTGGCCGCAGCCTTCGTCGGGATGACGGTGCTGCTCGCTGACCCGTTTGTGACGCTCGCCCAAGTGCCAGTTGAGGGGACGGGGCTAAACCCTCTCCTGCGGCATCCGAGCATGATGATCCATCCGCCAGCTCTCTACTCGGGTTACACGCTCTTTTCAATTCCATTCGCCTTCGCGATTGGCGCCCTGATTACAAAGCGGCTTGGTGCGGACTGGCTGTTGGCGACGCGGCGCTTCGCGCTTGGTGCTTGGCTGGCGCTCGGGCTAGGGATCCTGCTCGGAGCTCGGTGGTCATACACAGAGCTCGGCTGGGGCGGCTACTGGGCATGGGACGCGGTTGAGAATGCAGCTCTGCTTCCGTGGCTTCTGGGCACCGCATATCTCCACTCGGCGACCATTCAGGAGAAGCGCGGGATGCTGAAGGTCTGGAATGTGTCACTCGTACTTGGCGCCGGAGTCCTGTCCATCCTCGGCACCTTCCTGGTCCGGTCAGGCATCCTCAGCTCAATTCACGCCTTCGTAGAGCCGGGCGCTGCTCTCCGCTGGACGTTCGTGGCGATGATTGTTATCGAGCTGGGCGTTTCGATCGGCCTCGTGATCTCAAGGCGTGACCTGCTCAAGAGCGAGCACCAGCTTGACTCGCTGTTCTCGCGCGAAGCGTTCTTCCTCGCTCAGAACATCATCCTCTTGGCGCTGATGTTCGTCGTCCTTTGGGGCACCTTCTTCCCGCTGGTCAGCGAAGCAATTACCGGAACCAAGACAAGCGTCGGCCCGCCTTGGTTTGACCGCTACGTCGGCCCGTTGGCCTTGGTGCTCGTTGCCCTGACCGGCATTGGCCCGCTTGCAGCGTGGCGCAGGTCTGGGCTTAAGCAGTTGGGCAAGTCAATCTTGAGGCCGGCGATCTTCGCGCTTGCGGTTGGCGTCGTATTGGCGATCGCCTCGCCGACGGTTCGAACTGACTTCTCTGCGCTCCTTCTCTTCACGCTCGCCGCGCTTGTCTTCGGGAC
>CAZZKI010000275.1:0-2192 GCA_964654785.1 uncultured Solirubrobacteraceae bacterium | reverse complement strand
TTGACCTTTCTGGGGTCGGCCAGAACCTTCAGGACCACCCGTACATCGTGACCATCTACGACAGTGCGATCGGGGACACCCTCGCCGATGCCGAGCACCCGAAGTACATGCTCAAGTGGCTCACTCAGAAGAAGGGCCCGCTCACGACTTCGGTAGCTGAAGCCTTTGCCTTTGTTCGCTCAAAGCCAGGCCTCCCGGCGGCGGACCTTCAGTATCACTTTGCGCCAGTGTTCTTTGCCGCAAATGGCTTCGAGGAATACAAGGACCACAGCGTCACCTTTGGGCCTTGCCTGCTGACCCCAAAGAGTCGCGGCAGCGTGAGCCTTCGCTCAGCAGACCCAACAGCCTGGCCAAAGATCCTCACGAACTCGCTCTCTGAGCGTGAGGATGTTGATGCCCTCGTGGCGGGTATGAAGCTCTCACGGGAGTTTGCTGCGACTGAGCCAATGAAGTCTGCCATTGGTCGCGAGATCTACCCAGGCCCTGGGGTGCAGAGCGACGCCGACCTTGAGGCTGATCTTCGTAACCGAGTGGAGCTGCTCTACCACCCAGTTGGCACCTGTCGGATGGGTCAAGATGACCTTGCTGTTGTGGACCCGGAGCTGAAGGTGAGAGGGGTTGAAGGCCTGCGCGTGGCCGACGCATCAGTGATGCCGATCATCACTGGAGGTAACACCAATGCTCCATCGATCATGATCGGCGAGAAGGCCGCCGACCTGATCAAGGGTGTTGGCGTACCAGCCGCAGCGTAAGCTACTTGCGAATTGTCAACTTTCGCCGCGCACTCTGACTGGTGCTGTGGCAAGGTCTAGGGCATGAGAGTTCACCCTGACTACGACGTTCTGATCGTCGGCGCTGGTGTTTCAGGCATCGGAATTGCCTGGCACCTGCAGAACGACATCAAAGGCAGGCCTGTCAGCTACGCCATCCTCGAAGGCCGTGATGTCGTCGGTGGTACTTGGGATCTCTTCCGCTACCCGGGGATTCGCTCTGATTCCGACCTGCATACGTTCGGGTACGCATTCAAGCCATGGAAGAGCGAGCAGTCCATCGCGGACGCGCCGATCATCCTTGACTACCTCAACGAGACAGTTGATGAGAACGACATCCGGAAGAACATCCGCTTTGGGCACAAGGTGCATTCAGCCGCCTGGTCATCGGAGACAGGGTTGTGGACGGTTGAGGCGACCAACGCCGATGGCGAGCAAGTTGTCCTGACTGCTCGGTGGGTGGTCAGCGCAGCTGGGTACTACAGCTACGACAAGGCATGGGCTCCCGATTTCGAAGGTGAGAATGACTTCGCGGGACAGGTCGTGTTGCCTCAGTTCTGGCCCGAGGATTTGGACTACAAGGGCAAGAAGGTGGTCGTAATTGGAAGCGGCGCGACTGCCGTCACGGTGGTTCCGGCCATGGCTCAGTCCGGAGCTGCTCACGTGACGATGCTGCAGCGCTCACCGACATATGTGATGAGCGTTCCCAAGAACGATCCAATCGCCAACTTCATCAAGCGAGTACTTCCCGACAAGATCGCCTACGAAGCAGTTCGCCGCAAGAACATCCTCTTCCAGAAAGTGAGCTTCTCACTCAGTCAGAAGCACCCGTCCGTTGTGCGCAGGTTTATTCGCTGGACAAACAAGCGCCAACTGCCGGAAGGCTTCGACGTTGACACCCACTTCAAGCCGAACTACAACCCGTGGGACCAGCGCCTCTGCAGCGTCCCTGACGGTGACCTCTTCAACGAGATCAGCAGCGGACGGGTGTCAGTCGTTACCGACCACATTGATCGCTTCACACCGAATGGCATCCGGCTGAAGTCCGGGCAGGAACTCGAGGCAGATATCGTCGTCAAGGCAACGGGACTCAATGTTGTCCCGTTTGGTGGCATTGAGGCAACGATTGACGGTGAAGAACTGGTACTGAATGACCATCTGGCTTATCGCGGGTTGATGGTCAGCGAGGTGCCGAACTTCGTTTACTCGATTGGCTACACCAACTCGTCCTGGACGCTCAAGGTCGACATCATCGCCGAGTACTTGTGTCGGGTCATTGACCATATGAATCGCTATGGCTTTGAGGTCTGTCAGCCTGTGAACGACGATCCGGCCATGCCCACACGCCCGCTCCTAGATTTCCAAGCTGGCTACGTTCAGCGTGTCATCAATGATTTTCCGCGAGAGGGCGACCGTGAGCCG
>CAZZKI010000274.1:0-2199 GCA_964654785.1 uncultured Solirubrobacteraceae bacterium | reverse complement strand
TGAGCCCGCCAGAGGCGACTGATCTAAGCGCCAAGTCGCCGCCAAGCCCATGGCCACCTACTGCCACACGAGGACCACCAACCTCCAAACAGAAATTGGCCGTGAGAGTCGTCATCCACTTTGGGTCATACGGGTAGTCTGGGGAATCCTCACTGTCCCCGTGAAGCGGAAGGTCGGGCAGGATCACTCGATAGCGGTCACTTAAGAGTGGAACTATTGGCGCCCACTCGCGATGGGACAGTCCAAGCGAATGGAGAAGGACAAGTGGTTGTCCAGTTCCCTCCTCGCGGTATGCGACGCGGGCACCGTCAGAGTGGTGATGGAGACGAAGCTTCATTACTTGCGATCGTCTCACTATCCCACGCTCTGCGCGGATGCTGGTGGCTATTTAGACTCCCAAGCCAATGGCCAAGCGCCCCTACAAGCCACTTCCCAACAAGTTCCAACCAGCAGAGCTCGAAAGCAGCATTCTTGAGCGCTGGCGTGAACTGGATGTATTTGAGCGCAGCCTCGCCGACCGCGAGGGTGCTGAGCCGTGGGTCTTTTACGAAGGTCCGCCGACTGCAAACGGAATGCCTGGTACCCACCACGTGCTCGCACGAGTATTCAAAGATGTATTTCCTCGCTTCCAAACCATGCGTGGGCGCAGGGTGGAGCGCAAGGGTGGCTGGGACTGTCACGGCCTTCCAGTTGAGCTCGCAGTTGAGGCCGAGCTTGGCTTCACAAGCAAGGACGACATTGAGGAGTTCGGGATTGCTGAGTTCAACCAGCGCTGCCGCGACTCAGTCTTCCGCCATGTTGAGGAATGGAACCGCCTGACCGAACGAATCGGCTTCTGGATTGACCTTGACGATGCCTACCGCACCCTTGACTCCACCTATGTCGAGTCACTCTGGTGGGCACTCAAGGAGATCGACCGCAAGGGTTTGCTCTATGAGGGACACAAGGTCGTCCCGTACTGCCCACGCTGCGGCACGGCCCTCTCGTCGCATGAGCTTGGTCAACCCGGCGCCTACCGCGACGTCATTGACACAGCTGCATTCGTGCGGCTTCCTGTCGCCCTTCCGCATGGGCCTGTTGACACTGACGATGAGCTGGTCGTTTGGACGACAACCCCTTGGACGCTCGTCTCGAACGCTGCGGTTGCGATTGACCCCGGGCTGACCTATGTCAAGGCACGGGTACCGGGCGTTGACGCGAACCTTGTTGTGGCTGAGGCACTGGTCGAAAAGGCCCTTGGCGAGGATGCTGAAGTAGTTGCAAAATTCCCGGGGGCTGAGCTGGTTGGCGCCGCCTACAAGCCGCCGTTCGACTACATCGCTGGGACTGAGTACGGGCCTGAGGGCCACACAGTCCTCGCAGCCGACTTCGTTACAGCTGAAGACGGAACTGGACTTGTCCACACAGCAATCGCCTTCGGCGAGGATGACTTCCGGCTTGGTGAGAGCGTCGGACTCGCAGCCATCAACCCAGTCTTGCCCGACGGCACTTACGACGAGCGGATCGGCCAGTACGCAGGGCGCGATGTCAAGTCCTGCGATGCGGACCTGGTCGCTGATCTTGACTCACGCGATCGCCTGCTTAAAGCCGAGGACTACGACCACTCCTACCCACACTGTTGGCGCTGCTCAACTCCGCTGCTCTATTACGCGAAGCCATCGTGGTACATCGCCACCTCCAAGATCCGCGACCGCATGCTCGCCGAAAACGAGCAGATTGATTGGCACCCCGAGCACGTCAAGGATGGGCGTTTCGGCAAGTGGCTAGAGAACAACGTTGACTGGGCTTTGTCTCGCGAGCGGTATTGGGGTACGCCACTGCCTGTCTGGCGTTGCGGCAAAGGCCACATTCACGTAGTCGGGACATTCGCTGAGCTTGAGGATCTGTCCGGTGTCGCGCTTGAAGATCCGCACCGCCCGTATGTGGACGAAGTCAAGTTCCCATGTCCAGAGTGCGAAAGCGAAATGCAGCGAGTCCCAGAGGTAATCGACGTCTGGTTCGACTCCGGGGCAATGCCATTCGCCCAGCACCACGCTCCGATCGAGAACGCTGACCACTTTGAAGCTCGCTTCCCAGCGGACTTCATCTGCGAGGCACTTGACCAGACTCGTGGCTGGTTCTACTCACTGCTTGCAGTCTCAACATTGCTGTTTGACAAGGCCTCCTACAAGAGCGTCGTCTGCCTCGGCCTGATCCTCG
>CAZZKI010000273.1:0-2203 GCA_964654785.1 uncultured Solirubrobacteraceae bacterium | reverse complement strand
GACCTTCGGGTTATGAGCCCGACGAGCTACCAGACTGCTCCACCCCGCGGCGGTCTCTTCAGTGTAGACAAAACAAGCGAGCCGCCACGGGCGGGGAGTCGCCGTTCTCCCTGAAGTTCGGCAACAATCACCAAAGTGGCCGACTGCTTCGTCACAAGATCCCTACCCGGAGGCGCTGCCAGCCGGATCGTTGACGCTGGTCATACGGTCGAGATTTGGCCTGAACGAACGCCGCCCTCGCGCGCTGTACTCGCACAGAAGCTGTCCCAGGCTGAGGGCCTGATCTGCATGCTCACTGACCCGATTGATCGGGAGATTCTTGCCCAATCCCCGAATCTCAAGGTGGTCTCGCAGATGGCAGTTGGTTGCGACAACATTGACCTTGCCGCATGCGCGGAACGAGGAATCCCGGTCGGCAACACGCCAGGTGTGCTCACCGATGCAACCGCCGACCTCACAATGGCCTTGCTCCTAGCTCTCGCCCGGAGGCTCCCAGAGGGAATCGCTTCGGTCAAGGAAGGAAAGTGGCTGACATGGGAACCAGACTTCCTTCTCGGCATGGAACTCCGTGATCAAACTTTGGGCATTGTCGGCTCGGGGCGCATCGGAAACGCGGTCGCAGAGCGGGCGCGAGCATTTGGAATGAACGTGGTTGAGAGTGGCAGACCCGATGGAGCCAACCCCGGAGTTGCTCTCGACGACCTTCTGCGGAGCTCAGACATAGTCAGCCTCCATTGCCCACTCACAGAGGAAACCAGAGGCATCGTCAACAGCAACTTCCTCAGCAAGATGAAATCCCACGCGTTTCTCGTCAACACGGCCCGAGGCCAGCTGGTTGATCAAAAGGCCCTTGCCAACGCACTAACAACCGGAGCTATCGCTGGCGCCGCGCTGGATGTCACAGACCCAGAGCCGCTACCGCCAACCAACGACCTGCTTAAAGCCCCGAACTTGATCGTCCTCCCCCACCTAGGCTCCGCAACCCATCGCACTCGGGAAGCAATGGCCGAGATTGCCGTGGACAATCTCCTTGCCGGCCTCGCCGGCGAGCAACTTCCCCACAGGATTGCCTGATGACAGAACCAACGGTCTACGCAGCAGTTGACATCGGAACCAATTCCACGAGGCTGCTCGTCTGCTCAGTCACAGAGCCACTTGATGGAGGGCGACCAGAGCTCGCTGATCTTGAAAGGCACTCGATCGTTACTCGCCTCGGCGACGGTGTCGACTCAAGCGGAAGGCTCTCCGAGGCAGCGATGGAGCGGGTCCTGTCTGTACTTGAGGACTACCGCAAGATCATTGATCTCTACCCGGTAGTCAGCTCGACGGGAGTTCTCACGAGCGCCGGGCGTGACGCGACCAACGGGCCAGAGCTGTGCGACTCGATCCTTCAACGGACAGGTATTGACGTGCGATTGATTGGTGGAGACGAGGAAGCTAATCTGAGCTTCGCCGGTGCCACAAGCGAAGTAGCCGCGGATGGCCGCACGCTGCTCGTTGTGGATGTGGGCGGAGGCTCCACAGAGCTGATCACAGGAAGCGTCGGACATGTGGGCTTCCACACCTCGCTCAACGCTGGCGTTGTTCGCCACAGCGAGCGGTACCTCCATTCGGACCCTCCCACCGCAGCGGAGTTGGAGAGCGCATCCGCAGAGGTCCGTTCACTCCTTGATGCAAAGGTCCCAGCTGACGTCAGAGACTCAGTGGACGCCTGCATCGCAGTTGCCGGCACAGCGACAACTCTCTCCGCGATTGACCAAGAGCTTGAGCCCTACGACCCAACGCGAGTCCACGGCAGCGAGGTAACTCTCTCAAGGTCAAGGGAACTTCTTGAGCGGATCGCTTCGCTTCCACTCGCCGAACGCCGCGAAGTCGCAGGCCTTCACCCGGACAGGGCGCCAACCGCAGTGGCAGGAGCGGTGATCCTCTGCGAAGTGCTGGAAGCATTCGACCTGCTCGAATTCACAGCTTCCGAGCATGACGTTTTGCGTGGCGAGATTCTCCGCCAGCTCGTCAGCTAGGCCAGATTGGCCTTGCGCGGGTAGACGACCTCTGGGTCAGTGAGGACGTTCACCAAGGCTGGCTTACCGCTCGAGAATGCACGCTCCAGAGCAGGGCGCATCTCGTCCGGCTTGGTAACCACTTCGCCGTAGCCGCCAAGTGCCTCAACGACCTTTTCGTATGGAAGCTCTGGCTGAAGGTC
>CAZZKI010000272.1:0-2205 GCA_964654785.1 uncultured Solirubrobacteraceae bacterium | reverse complement strand
TGCAACAAGACTGCGCTTCACCTGAATCTCCCCTGTACGAGTACCCCTTCAGAGTACACCCAGTGACGCGGTGTCGCACCCGGTTAGGTCTTGCTTGACCGACGGCATAGGGTTACGGCATGGCGAATCAACTCAACCCGCTCAAGCTTTACAGGGCCACGGGAGCTGACCTTCCCTATGGCAATCCCTTGCTTGCCCATGGCGTTGGCATGGAGGGTTACTTCTGGCGAGTGACACTCCCCGAGGAGGAGAGAGTGCTGATCGCCCTCATCGGGGTGAATGACGACGGCGCCGGTGGGACTTGGGCAACGGTTGGGCTTGGTGGTCACCCTGGCCATTTTCTGCAGGCCGGTGCTCTTGAAGGAGCCGCTTGCGAGTCAACTCGCCTTGCGGCTCGAACGGAGGGTGGCGAGTTCGTGGCTGAGGGGAACCGGGTCAAGGTTGACCTTGGCGATCACGCCAAGCTGGACTTGACGGTTGAGAACGAAGTGCTCTGGCCAAATCGCAGGTTTGGCGCTTCGTCTTGGTTCCACACAGTCCCGGCCCTCAACCAGTACTGGCACCCGCATCTCCTCGGCGGGACCGCGCGTGGCACGGCCGTGATTGACGGGGAGGAGTGGAACCTTGATGGGGCATCCGTCTATGCGGAGAAGAATTGGGGCAGGGGTGGATTTCCAGAAGAGTGGTGGTGGGGGCAGGCACAAGGGTTTGAGGACCGTGACGCCTGTGTTTGCTTCGCCGGCGGGCGAGTTAAGTCCGGCCCGTTTGAGACTGAAGTCACTGCGCTGGTCGTCCGGTTCGGCGAAACATTTATCCGACTGGGCGATCCTCTCCTGTCGCGAGTCGAAGCAAATGTGACTGACGAGGAATGGCACCTTGTTGGAAGATCACGCCGTTGGCAGATTGAAGTCCACGGACAAGCTGAACTTGGAGCTGCACACGTCTTGCCCGTCCCGCTCCCTGCCGAGAGGCGCAACATCGCTGCGGCGCTGGAACACCTCGGGGGAAAAATGAATGTGACTGTCAGCGAGCGAGGCCGCGGAGTTGTTTGGCGTGGGACATCGCAGCTTGCCGGCCTTGAGCATGGCGGGAGGGAACGCGCTGAGGCAGAGGCCGCCCGCCGCGGGGGTACCCCGGATGGTGCTGCGGGGCCAGTCGGTCCACTCCCAAGCCGCCAGTAATCACCGGATTGTCGTCGCACAATGAGTTGGGGTGGCGCAAATCGCATTTTGCTGGCAGGCTTGCTCCTACAAATACATCGCACCCACCAACTACTGGAGGAACTGAAGCCAATGGCTGACGAAACAGTGAAGTACTTGCTCGGCGAGAACGACATCCCAACGCACTGGGTAAACATCGCTGCTGACCTGCCGGAGCCACCGCTCCCACCACTTAGCCCGGCCACAGGTGAGCCCGCCGGCCCCGAAGACCTCACACCGATCTTCCCGATGGGCCTTATTCAGCAGGAAGGCTCAGCTGAGCCACTCGTGGAGATCCCAGAGGAAGTCCGCAAGGCCTACGCGATCTGGCGCCCGACGCCACTGTTCCGCGCCCATCGGCTTGAAAAGGCTCTTGATACGCCTGCACGCATCTACTACAAGTACGAGGGTGGTTCGCCAAGCGGCTCCCACAAGCCGAACACTGCAATCCCGCAGGCGTATGAGAACGCCAAGGCTGGAATCAAGAAGCTTGTGACCGAAACTGGCGCAGGCCAGTGGGGTTCGAGCCTCGCATTCGCTTGCTCAATGTTTGACCTCGAGTGCGAGATTTTCATGACCGGCTCGTCATACGACAGCAAGCCCTACCGCCGCTCAATGATTGAGACGTTTGGCGCCACAGTGCACCGTTCACCAAGCAACCTGACGGAGACGGGCAAGGCCAATCAAGGCTCCCCAACAGGTTCACTTGGTATTGCGATCAGTGAGGCAGTCGAGGTTGCCGCACAGGACCCGGAGGCGAACTATGCACTTGGTTCAGTCCTTAACCATGTCCTTCTGCATCAGACGGTGATCGGGCAGGAGTCGATCATTCAGATGGAAATGGCTGGAGAAGAACCAGACGTAATCGTCGGCTGCGTCGGCGGTGGTTCCAACTTTGCCGGCATGGTTTTCCCGTGGCTGCGCAGGGTTCTGAACGGAGAGTCGAAGATGCGCTTCGTCGCAGCCGAGCCAGCTGCTTGTCCGACATTGAGCCGCGGCGTTTACG
>CAZZKI010000271.1:0-2219 GCA_964654785.1 uncultured Solirubrobacteraceae bacterium | reverse complement strand
CTCAAACCTGCGCTTCATGGTAGGTCGAACGAGCCCAACGAAGATGAAGGTGTTCTTCTTCCTCGGCGATGACCGCTGGCTGGGGACTGACACGAAGGACCCTTCAATGACTGTCTCTGTTGCCCACAGCGATAACGAGTCAGTCCAAGTCACCTACGGCCTCTACAAGCCGGATGACCTCGACAACAAGCCCACCGGCGGCACCAAGACGGTGACCTTCAAGTGGAACGGGTCAAAGCTTGAGCCGCTTGACGAGATTCCTCCGTCAAGCGAAACAGCAGACCTGTCGCGACGCTAGCTAATCCCGGTCGCGACGAGGGAGGGCTTCGACCAACAGGTCATCGCCAACTCCGAGCATGGTGCGGCCGTAGAGCAGGTCAAGCAGTTCCGCCCCGACAACCTCTCGGCGCCAGCCTTGGAGAGTTCTCACATCAGGCTCGCCGTCGCCGCGCCTTACTGAGGAGACGATCTTCTGCAGGTCAGACCGGGTGGCAACCAGCTCAGGTGCCAGGTCAGCTGCCCGGGTGCGCGTGCGGACAAGCGCGTCTGCGAGTGAGCAGAGGGCGGTCTCTCTGGCGTCTCCGCCATCGCCGCGGTTCTCGCCAGGGATTGGGTCAGCCTCAAGCCCGCGGGCAACTGCGGCAATCAAGTCATCCCCGCGTTTCTTGAGGATCCCCTCGTGAAGCCCGCGGATGTCCCGAAGTGCGCCCGGGCTTTGTGGCTGGCGTCGCGCGATCTCGACCATTGGCGGGTCCTGCATGATCGTGCCGACAGGCTTGTCTTCAGCCAATGCCGTCTCCTCACGCCATGCTGCGAGTTCGCGAGCGACTGCGCGCTGCTTCGGGTTCAAACTCGTAACCTTGCTCAATCGGCGCCATGCCTCACGCGGGTCACGCTGGTCGCTGGCGGCTGCAACAGGCATGCATTCCTCGCGTGCCCATTCGATGCGTCCAGATTCGGTCAATTTGGCAACCAGGGCATCACGCAGGTCAAGAAGGTGGTCAACATCACCGCGGGCGTAGGAGAGTTGCTCGTCTGACAGGGGGCGCTTGTCCCAGCGGGTGTAGCTGGCGCCCTTTTCAACCTTGATGTTGAGAGACGCGGAAAGCAGGTTGGCGTAGCCGGCTTGGGCGCCGTAGCCAGCAAACCCTGCAGCTACTTGGGTGTCGAAGAGGTTTGTTATCTCGCATCCCCATTCGCGCCTCAGCAGGGCAGTGTCTTGGCGGCCAGCGTGAAGGATGATTTCGATCTCAGGGTCGGCAAGAAGCTCGGCAAGCGGGGAGCAATCAGGAGCTGGGTCAGTGAGGGGGTCGGCAAGCGCGATCAGCGGCCCATCACCTTCGTTTACTCCGTCAGTTGCGACTTGGACAAGGCACAGCAGTGACCTGTAGCGGCCTTCCCCCATGAACTCTGTGTCAATTGCGAGGCGACCAGTCTCGCGGGCGCGAGCCGCGAGGACTGCGATTTCCTCCGAGTCCGCTGTTGCAGCAGCGTGGTTTGCCTCGCTGCGAACGGTTCCTGGAGAGTCGCTTCTTCTAGCCACGGGCTGATCGTAACCCGCTCCGGCTGGCCTCACGCTGGGCGGGCGCGCATCCGCCAACACCTAGTCAGATGGTAGGATTTGAATCCATGGCGATTTTCTCCTCAAGAGCTGAATATGGAGTCCGCCTGATGGTTGAACTTGGCCGTCAGGAAGTGGACAAGCCCGTGTCGCTGAAGGCGATTGCGGAAGCAGAGAAGCTTCCTCTTGCCTACCTCGAGCAGGTCGTAGCTCTTCTCCGGAAGGCAGACCTAGTCAACAGTGCCCGTGGTGCCCACGGTGGCTACTGGCTGGCTCGCCCTGCAGAGGACATCACCATGGACGAGGTTGTCCAAGCTCTTGACGGCGCAGTCGCGCCGATGGAGTGCTTTGCCCCAACTGGCAAGGACGAGCGAGTTCTCTGCTCGCACTTGGACGACGACGGCAAGGGCTGTGCGACGAAGCTGCTTTGGACTCGCGTCCAAGGCGGAGTGATTCATTCCCTCAAAGGAACCACCCTCGCTGAACTCGTTGCATTCACTCGCCGTAATGAGAAGGCAGAGCGCGCCGAAGTCGCCGCCTGACCCCCCTAACTAAAGGAAGAACAAGACACATGGCCGATCTCGAGATCCGCAACCTGCACGCCTCCGTTGACGGCAAGGAAATCCTCCGCGGAGTTGACCTTGACGTAAGCGCGGGC
>CAZZKI010000270.1:0-2234 GCA_964654785.1 uncultured Solirubrobacteraceae bacterium | reverse complement strand
CGCCGGATCAGCTACCTCGGCCCTGTTCTCCTTGAAGAACCCGCGATGGACCACATTGGCGTAGATCATTCCGATCACTCCGAGCAGCAGAGCTCCAACTCCAATGACGAGCGGCAGACCAATTCCCCAGACCGACTCGTTCACATTGTCCGGGTTTGAGTAGTAGACGAAGGCCTTTGCGAAGACTCCGAACAGAGCGATCGCGCCCACCAGCGGGAAGACTCCAACCAGGAGGAAATTCTTCACAGACTTGAAGATCTCCTTGCGGAAATAGACAACGCAAGCGAGGCCAGTAAACCCGTAATAGAAGGTGACCAAGAACCCGCAGGCTGTGAGCGAGTCGCCGAGAACGTTCTCCGACCAGAGGTTGACGGCGACGAACCACACAACTGCGGCAATGCCGAACACCACCGTCGAGTGACCAGGCGTCTGATGCTTGTGATGGATCTCGCCAAAGTAATCAGGAATCGCCTTCTTCCTTGCCATTGACATAGCCGTACGGGCAGCAGGCAGAATCGTCGTCTGGGTGGCCGCCGCTGACGAGGTCAGTACCGCGATGATGAGCAGCTTGTCGAATCCACCTCCAAGCACGCTCGTGCCGAGCCCAGTCGTGAAGATGTCGTCTTGATTTTCAACAAGGAACTTCTCACCGGCATAGGCCTGAGCCGCTGCCGTCACAACGACATAGATCAGAAGCAGAAGGATCGTTGAAAGAACAGCCGCCTTACCGGGGGCGTTGGCACCGTCAACCGTCTCCTCGTTGACCGAAACCCCGGAATCCCAACCCCAGTAGAGGAACACGCCAAGCAAAACGCCGTCCAACATCGCCGAGGGGCTGGAAACAGCAAACGGGTTAAACCAATCCGCCGAAACGTGCATCGAGCCTGCAGGGTTATCGGAATAGACCTTGATGAGGGCAACGATCGCGAATGCGGCAAGCGTGACGATCTCCGCAAGCAGAAGGCCTTGCTGGGTGCGAGCTGAGAGCTCAATACCGATGTAACAGATGAGCGTCATCACGATGATCCAAGCCACTCCGATCACCGTCACCCAAAATGTCGTTGCGTCAATCCCGAGAATCGATCCACTAGGAGCAAGGTCGAACAGCGAGAGCGAGTAGGAACCGGCGATGCTTGACTGGGTAGCCATCACGACAAGATCCGCCACCAGCAGCGCCCAACCAGCGATCCATCCAAGCTGGGGACCCATTGCCTTCGTGACCCAAGCGAAAGTCGTTCCCGCGTCCGTGTTGGCCTTGTTGAGCCACCGATACGCGAGAGCGATGAACAGCATCGGGACAAAGCTGACGAGCATGACAGCCGGGGCCTGAAGCCCTACTCCCTTGATGGCAATGATGAAGCCAACGGTTGTAGCGAGACTGAAGCCAGGAGCTGTTGAAGCAACTCCAATAACCAAGTTCGAAATGAACGTGATCGCATTACTTTTGAGCTGAGGTTGCTCCCCAGTTTGTTTACCTGCCGTTGCTGCTTCCATCCCAGTCACCCCTCTCCCAGACAACTAGATCTATTAATTCCAACAGTACACGCGCCCGCGGATTTAGTCACCTACCGATGCGGTAACCGAGGCGAGCCGGAATCCCTGCTGCCTGCTTGGCCCAGAGAGGCACGCGCCGCCCGGCCTCTCCTCGCCGTTCCGCCTTGTCAAGACCACGGCGTATGAGCGCGCCTCCGAGGGCGCTGAAAGGCTCTGGAGGAAGACGATTAGGCTGATCGACTAGCAGTGGCGCGACAGGATCGCCTGGCCCGAATTCACCGATCGCGATGTCAGCCATTGCCTCACCAAGCATTCGCGAAGGCCCGACCCCATTCCCCGTATAACCAAACGCCGCAACCCATCCGTCCGAGAACTGGCGAAGCATCGGCATGTGAACTGGAGATGCGTCAATTGGCCCTCCCCATGCCCTATCAATCCGAACGTTTTCGAGGATAGGAAACATCTGCTTGAGGTCCGTGATCGTCTGGCTCACAACGCCCCAGTCGATAGATTCACGACGCTCAGGTTGGACCCCTCGGGCGATGCGACCACCGCCCCAACCGAAGAGGATTCTCGAGTCACCGGTTGTCCGGAAGTAGTGGACGAGATACCGGGCATCGGTCACAGCGAGGCCGTTCTTCCACCCAATCCGGCTAAGAATTTCGGGAATCGGTTCAGTCACGACAATGTGACTAGAGGTCATTGTCACCTCACGTTCCATGCCTCCAAAACCGGCGCTT
>CAZZKI010000269.1:0-2262 GCA_964654785.1 uncultured Solirubrobacteraceae bacterium | reverse complement strand
TGACCGAATCGAGCAGCACGACGGACTTCTCAACTCCTTCCGAGTTGTCTTCCGTGAGCAGGCTCTGGTTGACGCTGCAGCAGCGGATGCGGCTCGCGGCCCTGCGACCGGCCCGCTGCACGGTGTCCCCGTAGCCGTCAAGGACGACACTGACGTCGCAGGCCACGCCACCCGCTACGGAACAAACGCTTCCGATTCCTCTGACAAGGATGCTGACGCGGAGATCGTGAAGCGTTTGCGCGCAGCAGGAGCTGTCTTCATTGGCAAGACGAACGTTCCCGAGCTCTGCGTCTGGCCGTTCACCGAGACAGAGGCCTATGGCGTTACCCGTAACCCATGGAACACAGGGCACACTCCGGGCGGATCAAGCGGTGGCTCAGCTGCTGCAGTTGCTGCAGGCTTCGCAGGCGTCGCCGTGGGAACTGACGGTGGTGGCTCGGTACGCATCCCCGCAGCCTGCTGCGGACTTTTTGGAATCAAGACCCAGCGAGGGCGCATTCCAGTTGCACCGAAGGTCAACCCTTGGACAGATATGTCCGTTTACGGCCCACTCAGTCGCAACGTGGCTGACGCGGCTCTGTTCATGGATGCCACAGCTGACAGGCTCGAAGGCGAGTCAACCTTTATCTCGGCTGTCAATGAGGATCCAGGCCGACTTCGTGTTGGCTGGACGACGAAGCCACCACTTCCCGGCCCAGTCAGCAAGGACCAAAAGGCTGCGATTGAGCGTGTGATGGGTGTACTTGAGACTCTCGGGCATACAACCGAGAAGAAGGCTCCAAAGTGGGGGCCGATGATCCCAGCCTTCATCCCGCGTTATCTGCGGGGCATTGCGGGCGATGTTGAGGCACAGCCCAACCCTGAACTGCTCGACAAGCGCACAAAGGGCATGTACCGGATGTCGAAGGTGATCAGCGACAAGCGTCTCCAGAAGGCGCTGGACAAGCAGGATGCCTGTGCAGCGCTCGTTGACGACTACCTCTCCGAGTTCGATGTGCTCGTCACTCCCGGCCTCGCGCTTCAGCAACTTCCAGTAGGGAAGTTCGCCGGCAAGAGCGGGCTTTGGACGTTCAATGGGGTCGCGCGATTCACGCCGTTTACTGCTCCGTTCAACATGACCGGCCACCCCGGGATCAACATTCCTGCAGGCTTTGACTCTGACGGCCTGCCGCTGTCGGTCCAGGTCGTGGGTCGCCCCAACTCCGAGCGTCAGCTGATCTCAATTGCAGCCCAGCTTGAGCAGGCAATGCCATGGGCTGACAAGCGCCCTAGCCTTCCCGCTTGACCTCCAGCCAAGAAATATCTGAGCTGCTTGAGGTCGCGCGATCTGCGGCCGCAGCTGGCGCTGAGGCTGTCCTCGCAAAGGTTGGCAACCACGGTGAGGTGCGCACCAAGAGCTCTCTTACCGACCCAGTCACCGAAGCCGACGAGGCTGGAGAAGCTGCGATCCGCTCAGTCCTCGCTGATTCGCGTCCAGATGATGCGATCACCGGTGAGGAGGGCGACGACCAGCTAGGGACGACTGAGCTCAGATGGCTTATTGACCCTCTCGACGGCACCGTCAACTTCCTCTACGGCTATCCGCAGTGGTGTGTGTCCGTTGCGGTGGCTGACAGCGAAGGCCCGGTGGCCGGGGTGGTACTTGACCCGCAGAGGGGAGAGGAGTTCTCGGCAACACGCGGCGGTCCGGTCCTGCTGAATGGTCAGCCAGTGTCTGGAGATCGAATTCACCAGCCTGGAGTTGCAGATGACCCGCTCGAGGGAGTGATGCTGGCAACCGGGTTCAACTATGAGCCGGAAGTTCGTCGCCTCCAAGGGCCCGTTCTTGATGCTCTGATTCCGAGAGTTCGTGACCTTCGCCGCGGTGGCAGCGCTGCGCTTGACCTTTGCTGGGTTGCGATAGGAAGGATTGACGCTTACTTCGAGCACGGAGTTCGTGCGTGGGATGTGAGCGCAGGGGCTCTCGCCTGCCAAAGTGCAGGCCTAATGGTTAAGGCAATGCCCGCTCGCGACGGCTGGCCCAATGGAATCGTCGCCGGAGCCCCAAGCGTTGTCGACGCGTTGATTCAAGCTTGCGGAAGCACCGAGGTGGCAGGCGACTGGCCTACGACCTGGGTTTCCTAGTTCCAAATCCGGTCTGGTGCGGCGGGTGGGATTCGAACCCACACGCCCTCTCGGACAGTGGATTTTGAATCCACCGCGTCTGCCGTTCCGCCACCGCCGCAGGTGACCGAAGTGGAACAGTAACTGCCCGGGCGCCTC